>CAZBTW010000021.1:5864-10268 GCA_964494925.1 uncultured Aquiluna sp. | reverse complement strand
AACCCTTCATGCCCTCTGCAGCTGGAGTGAGGAAAAGCTCGGCTCCATATGCTCGAATCAAAATCTTGCGCTCGAGGCTCATTGAATCCGGCATCACAATGATTGTTCGGTAGCCCCTAGCAGCGCCAACCATGGCAAGTGAAATGCCGGTGTTGCCGCTGGTTGCCTCGATAAGAGTGCCACCTGGTTTCAGCTCTCCTGACTCTTCGGCTGCATTGACCATTGCAATACCAAGTCGATCCTTCACCGAAGAAGACGGGTTATAAAATTCCAGCTTTGCAAGCACCCGACCGGCAGCACCATCGGTGATTCGTTGCAATTCGACAAGCGGGGTATTTCCGAAGACTTCGGTGATGTTTGGGTAAATGCGCATTTTGTCCTTTATGAATAACTCTAGGGAAGTGTAACCAGCTGGTTTGGAGGATAAGTCCCTTGTTGCTAAAAATTACGCCCCAAGCTGCGCCTGATGGCTCGATTCCCTCCCAAGATTTACAATTGTGAGCATGAAACCCCTGAAAATCCTGTTTGTTGCCGTGCTCAGCGGCTCGGTGTTGACCGCTTGCAGCGTTCAGGAGGTAGCGAGCACTGCAGCCGATGCTGCAGCTTGTAGGGCTCTCAGTTCAACGCTGTCGGGGATTAGTTCCGCCTATGAACAGGGGCTTGTGGATTCTGGGGTAATCCAAAAAATCGATGAGCTTGTAGGAGACCAGGTTGATTTTCTGCTCTCAACCGAATTGGCAGATTCATTGCGAGAGCTTGCAGCTGAATTGACCACGAGTCCTTCGGTGCAGGGAACATCCGAGAAGGTAGAAGAAATAACTTCTGACATCTCGTCCAAGTGCTCAGAATATGGAATCGAGCTAGTGAACTAGCTCGTCATCGACGTACTTGTTTTTTGCAATCTGGAAGCCCATCACCGCACTTACAAGCGCAACGGCGAATAGCATCCACAAAATTAGCTCCCAGCCGCCGGTTAGCTCCCTGACTATTCCAACTCCAAACACAATCACAGTTGTGAGGGTATAGCTCATGCCCTGACCAAATGCGCTCACGGCTAGCACGGTTGATCTGGTTCGAGACCGAAGATTGAACAAGGTTAGAGCAAGCGGGAACATTGCCGGCCCGAGACCAAAGGCCGCCACCCAAATCCAAAGTGAATCTGAGCCTGCAAATAAGATGCCGAGTGCTCCAATCATTCCCATGGAGCTTGAGAACCAGATGATTGGGGCATGCAGCCTTGGGAAGCGGCTGGCAAGAATCGGGACCACTAGGGCCGCAGGTAATCCAAGAATTGCGAAGAGCGAGAGCAGGGCTCCCGCTTCAATTGCGGTGACTGAGTTGTGTTCGAGGAGCAACAACGGCAACCAAGCGAAGCTGACGTAACCAAAAATCGAAGTCATTGCCTGGGTGCCAAATATTGCCCAGGCCGTCGGGGACCGCCATATGGCTTTCTGTGGTTGCTGATTTGTGTCTGCCACCTCAGGAGTCGAGTTGGACCTCAGTGCAATCAACGGCAATAGCGCCAGTATTCCCAAGAAGCCCCACTGGCCAAGAGAAAGTCTCCAACCGAATTCCTCCGCAACCGGAACTGCAAAAAACGATCCGGCAGTTGCGCTAATAGCTGTTAGGGAAATGTAGAAGCTGCTGACCAAGCCGACTCTGTCAGGGAAATATTTGCGAACAATTACCGGCAGTAACACGTTTCCAATTCCCATGCCCAAAAGGCTCATAAGGCTGCCTGCGAATAGGGCGGTGGAGTCCCAGGCCAATGCCCGAAGGGCATGACCACCAATGATCAGCAGGCTGGTGCCGATCAGTGTCTTTTCCACGCCAATTCTTCTGGTTGGTCGGTTTGCCATCGAGGTTGCAATCGCGAATGCCAGGGGAGCCGCAACACCGAGCAGACCAATTGTCACAATCGGCAGGGAAATTTCAGTTTGAATGTAGGTAACGACGGGAGACAGCGAACTCACTGCAGTTCGCATGTTGATCGCAAGCAGCGCGATGGCCGTGATTCCCAGCCATTTTGTTGTCTGATCCGACTTCAAAGTCTTGGCTTCAAGGCTTCTTGAACCGCAGGGTGCAATAGTCCGTTGGTGGCAATCACCGAAGAACTTCCCTCGTGCAGTTCTCTGCCAAAATCACTGATTTGGCCACCTGCCTCGCGAATTATTGGGATCAGCGCTGCAATGTCGTGGATCTTTAGATCATGTTCTGAGGAGATGTCGATAGCGCCTTCAGCCACAAACATGTAGCTCAGGAAGTCGCCATATGCTCTGGTTCGCAAGACTTCGGTACTCAAATCCAATAGCTCATCCAGCATTCCCTGGTCTCGCCACTGCTCCAATGAATTGAAGCTTAGGGTCGCATCTTCAAGTTTTGAAATTCTAGAAACAGTTAGTTTTCGAACAGATCCGTCAATGTCCCTGGTGAAAGCACCCTTTTCCTTGCTTGCCCACCAGCGCCTTCCAAGCGCTGGGGCAGACACCACTGAGGTGGTGACTTCGCCATCGACTCGAAGCGCAATCAGGGTGCCCCATATCGGAACACCTCGTAGATAGTTGGCGGTTCCATCAATCGGATCAATGATCCAGCTGCGGTTGGACTCTCCGGTCTTAGCCATCTCCTCGCCAATTACTTCGTCGGTTGGCCTGTAAAGCTTCAAGAGTTCCCGAATTTTTTCCTCAACCGCTCTGTCTGCATCGGTTACCGGGGTTCGATCAGGCTTTGATTCAATAACTAAATCAAGGGCTCGAAACCTTGCCAGAGAAATCTCATCGGCAGCATTGGCCAGCACCTGTAGTAATTCGATGTCGTTCATAGTTTCCTAATCTAGCCCTCCGATGGAGTCGAATAGCCTGCGGAAAGAATCGAGTCTGAGCGCGGAGATTTCCCCGGCCTCGGCTTTTGCATCGAGGCTGCAATCTGGTGCACTGGCGAGGTGTGTGCAGCCTCTTGGGCAGTCCACGCTGGCAAGATTCAGGTCCTCAAACCCCTGTAATAGGTCTTTCGCATCGATTCCAGACAGGCCAAAACTGCGAATGCCGGGTGTGTCAATTAACCAGCCATCGTAGGCCTGAATGGCGTGGGCTGAGCTTGAGGTGTGTCGGCCCCGACCGGTTACTTTGTTGACAACACCCGTGGCTCTAATCGCACCCGGAACCAATTCATTGATGAGTGTGGTTTTACCAACTCCAGAGTGGCCAACAAACACCGTTTTTTTGCCCGGCAGTAGCTGTTTCAGGCGATCAAGGTTTGGCTCACCTTCCGAAGTCTTGATAATCTCCAAATCAAAACCCTGGAAGCTTTCAATGAAATCAGTTGGGTCAGCCAGGTCGCACTTTGTCATTATCAAGATTGGCTTTAGGCCAGCATGAAATGCAGCCACCAAGTATCTGTCGACAAGTCTTGATCTTGGTTCTGGGTTGGCGGCAGCCATCACAATCACCAGCTGATCGACGTTTGCCACAATGGTTTGTTCGAGTTCGTCACCATCTTCGGCGGACCTGGACAAAGTGTTTTTTCGCGGTTCAATTCCAACGATCCGAGCAAGTGCCCCTGATTCACCAGAAATATCACCATCTAGACGAACCCGATCACAGATCACGCAGCCATCTTTACGAAGTTCCTTGGCAAGGGTTGCGGTGATCTCGTGACCCTCATCGGTCAGTATCCGATACCTTGCCAGGTGAACTTCGAGCACCATCCCCATCGGTGCCTTGCTGTAATCGGGGCGCCGCTTAGTTCTGGGCCTGGATCCCTTTGGGTTGGGTCTGATGCGAACATCATCCTCATCAAGGTCCTCTGGCCTCAGCTCGCGATCAAACCAGCTCACTTGCTCTCCAGCATGTTTCGCCACATTTCAGGGAAATCCGGCATGGTTTTAGAGGTGGTTTGAATGTCTTGAACCTCAACCCCTGGCACGCGCAGCCCAATAATTGCTCCGGTGGTAGCCATTCGGTGGTCGTGGTAGCTGTGCCAAACACCAGCTTTGAGTGCAGCGGGTTCTATTACTAATCCATCTTCCAGCTCAGTGACCTTGCCACCGAGCTTATTGATTTCAGTTGCCAGGGCTGCAAGCCGGTCTGTTTCATGGCCGCGAAGGTGACGAATGCCGGTGAGCCGGCTTGGGCTTGTTGCCAGCGCACAGAGGCCGGCAATTGTTGGGGTTAGTTCCCCTGCCTCAGACAAATCTAAATCAACGCCCTGAATTTCTCCGTTGCCTGAGACGGTTAGGGTTCCGTCGACCAGCTCTACAGTCGCACCCATTTGCCTCAGGATGTTGATGTAGTGCGAGCCGACCTGGGTAGTTTGCTCTGGCCAATTTGGAATGCTGACTTCGCCAGCAGCGACCATGGCGGCTGCTAGGAAGGGGCCGGCATTTGAAAGATCGGGTTCAATCAC
>CAZBTW010000021.1:0-5764 GCA_964494925.1 uncultured Aquiluna sp. | reverse complement strand
GCGCTCCGAGCGCCTGCAGTGAGTCAATGGTGGTTTGCATGGGCCTTGCTCGGGCGCCAGCGTCACCATCAAATTCGATATCTCCGGTTGCCAGCATGCTAAGTGGTGGCAAGAATCGCATGACTGTTCCAGCCAGTCCGCAGTCAATCTTGGCAGGGCCGGTCAGAACACCAGGAGTTACTAGAAGGTTTTCTTTTTCCCACTCGAATTTAACTCCAAGCGACGTCAAGGCCTCAATCATCAGGTTTGAGTCTCTCGAAATCAGTGGTGCGATTAGCCTGCTGGGTTCATCGGCCAGTGCCGACAAAACCAGTTCACGATTGGTAAGCGATTTACTTCCAGGCAAAACTACGGTCGCACTAAAGCCATCAGAGGTAGGTGCTTCCCAGTTCAGAGTTTCAGACATTGACTCAAAGATACAAGTAAAGGCCAGCCTTGGCACGCACCTAGGGCCACTAGCTGGGCCTACGGAAAATCAAATGCAAGGTTAGGATTGCAGGTGATGCCAGAGAAAAAATCTGAAAAAATTGCCAGCTTCGAAGCTCAGGCATTGCCGCTTATGCCACAACTCTATGGTGCAGCTTTGCGCTGGACCAGAAATCCCAGTGATGCCGAAGATTTGGTACAGGAGACCTTTGCAAAGGCTTTTGTGGCTTGGAACAAGTATGAGCAGGGCACGAACCTAAAAGCCTGGCTTTTTAGGATCATGACCAACACTCATATCAATCTCTACAACAAAAAAGCCAAGGACAAAGCAAAGACTGCCCTAGATGACCTTGAGGATTGGCAGGTCGGTCAGGGGGAGTCTGTAACCTCACGCTCGTCTAGGAGTGCCGAGATTGAAGCAATCGAAAATATGCCCTCGGTTGCCATCAAAAATGCGCTCGATGAGATCCCAGATGAATTTCGAATGGTTGTCTACTACGCAGTAGTAGAGGGGCTTCCCTATCAGGAAATTGCAGATATTATGGAAACTCCGGTCGGTACCGTGATGTCTAGATTGCATCGCGGGAAGAAATTACTAAAAACTTTGTTGCAAGATTACGCAAAGCAAGAAGGCTATGACACAGGTAAGGAGGTTGAGGCATGAAGCGAGTAGATTGCGAAGAAGTAAAACAGGGAGTGCACGAGTACCTTCACTCTGAACTGCATGAAGAAGAACTGAGCATCATCACTGCCCACCTGGCCAACTGTGATTCTTGCGAACAGCACTATGACATCGAGGTGATCCTCAACCAGGTGATTCAGCGTTCCTGTGACGAAGCTCCAGCAGCCGAGCTAGCAGACCGAGTCATGGAAAGACTCAGAAGCATTCAAGAAAACGACTAATTTTCCTCGCTGAGTCCTAGAAATTCGAACCAACCGCGATTTAGCACCAACCACGCAATCAGTCCGTAACCAACCTGACCGGGCAATCGTCTTGGGCTATTTGTCACCTCTGCCAGCCAGCCCTCATGGTTTTCAAGTGGACCAAAGCAGTCGACATAGGTCAATTGCCTTCTTCTTACGACGTCGGCAAAGCCTTCCGAGAGGTGTCTAACCTCGGTGTCAAACTCAACAACTCCGGTTGGAGCCGGCCCGATTACAAACACCTGGATGCCTTCTCTGATGGCATCATCAAGCAACGAAGCTAAGTTCAATCTGGATCTGGATATTGTGATGCCCTCACTGATATCCGCTGCACTCAAGCACAGAACCAATTTGTTTTCACTTGAATCACTAAATCGCGGAAGCGCTTCGGTCTTGAAGCGCTGCAGAATGTCCTGGGTTGTTTCATTGACCATTGGTAAAGCAAATACCGAGATGTCTGATCCAGTAGGCATCCGAGCCTGCACTCGACCTAGCCAGCCGATTCCTTTGGGGTCACCAGCACCTGTGAGCAGTTCATCGCCAAGGATTACAGCTCGAACGTTGTTCATTAGTCGGCGAAGGCTCTTGCAATTAGATCAGCCTGCTCAGCTGCATGACGCTTGGCTGAGCCGGTTGCAGGCGATGCCGAAGCTGGCCTTGCCACAACTTTAAAGTTCACCCCGTACTTTGGCATGAATAGTCCGATGTAGGTCCAGGCGCCCTGGTTGGTTGGTTCGTCCTGAACCCAACGCAATTCAGCATTGGGGAACTGAGCAATAGCTGCCTTCATTTCCTCAACTGGAGTTGGGTAGAGCTGCTCGAGTCGAATAATTGCGGTGTCGCCGGTGCCACGCTTCTGTGATTCAGCAAGCAGGTCCCAGTAGACCTTGCCAGAGCAGAACAGAATCTTCGTAACCTTGGCCGGGTCAAGGTTCTGCTGGTCATTTATCACTGGCCTGAAGCTGCCTGAGGTAAAGTCCTCAACCGAGCTGGAGGCTGCCTTTAGACGCAACATCGACTTGGGTGCGAAAATCACAAGTGGTCTTCTTGGCTGGGTGTAGGCCTGACGCCTAAGAAGGTGGAAGTGACTTGCTGGAGTAGAAGGCTGAGCAATGGTCATGTTGTTCTGAGCCGAGAGCTGCAGGAACCTTTCGATTCTTGCCGACGAGTGATCCGGGCCCTGACCCTCATAACCGTGTGGCAATAGCAATACCAAAGAGGATTGCTGGCCCCATTTTTGCTCAGCACTCGAAATAAATTCATCAAGAATTGTTTGAGCACCGTTCACGAAGTCACCGAACTGGGCTTCCCAAAGCGTCAGGGAGTCGGGATCTTCGACCGAGTAACCATACTCAAAGCCAAGTGCTGCATACTCACTCAGTAGTGAGTTGTATGCCTGGAACTTAGCCTGCTGTTCAGAAACATAGCGAATCGGCGTCCACTCTTGACCAGTTTGACGATCATAGAAAACGCTGTGACGCTGAACAAAGGTTCCTCGCAGCGAATCTTGGCCAACTAGACGAACATTCACGCCTTCAACCAAAAGTGAACCAAAAGCTAGAAGCTCTCCGAAGCCCCAGTCAATGCCACCCTGACGGCTCATCTCAACACGCTTCTGCAGGAGCTGAGAGAGCTTCGGGTGAACATTGAAGCCTTCTGGCTGGTTGCCGTGGGCATTGCCGATTGCTTCTACAAGCTCCTGTGGGATTGCAGTCTGGCGAAGGAGCTCTTGCTTCTCACTGGCAGTGGTTCCAATACCCTCAGGCCTTGACTGCATTTGAACGGTGTCGCTCATTGCCTCGTGAACGTCTATGAACGCTTTTTCCAGGGATTGCTGGAAGCTTGCGTTTGCTTCGTCGAACTCTTCTTTGGTGATGTCCTCGCGACCAATTAGGTTGTCGATGTAAAGGGTTCTCACAGAGCGCTTAGCTTCAATCAAGTTATACATCAGTGGCTGAGTCATCGACGGATCGTCGCCCTCATTGTGACCGCGACGGCGATAGCAGACGATGTCAATAACGACGTCCTTGTTGAATTCCTGACGGTATTCAAAGGCCAGCTGAGCTACTCGAACAACTGCCTCTGGGTCATCGCCATTGACGTGGAATATCGGAGCCTGAATTGTCTTTGCAACATCGGTTGAATAAATGCTGGTTCTTGAGTCCTTCGGCATCGTTGTAAAACCAACCTGGTTGTTTACAACGATGTGGATGGTTCCACCCACTTTGTAACCCTCTAGGCCACTCATTTGGAGAGTTTCCGGAACGACACCCTGACCAGCAAATGCCGCGTCACCGTGAATCAGGATCGGAAGAATTGGGTAGGTTTCGGGATTCCCTAGTCGGTCTTGCTTTGCCCTAACAATTCCCTCAAGAACTGGGTTCACAGCCTCCAAGTGGGAAGGGTTTGCTGCCAGCGATACCTTAATCGAAGTGCCGTGGCCAGAGGTAAACACGCCTTCGGTGCCAAGGTGGTACTTGACGTCACCTGAGCCCTGAACGCTTGAGGAGTCCGCAGAGCCTTCAAACTCGCGGAACACCTGACCGTAGGTCTTGCCGGCGATGTTGGTCAAAACATTCAGTCTGCCTCGGTGAGCCATTCCAATTGCTGCCTCGTCCAAGCCAGCATCGGCTGCAGCCTGCAGGATCTGATCCAAAGCAGGAATCAGCGATTCGCTACCCTCAAGTGAGAACCGCTTTTGACCGACAAACTTAGTTTGCAAGAAGGTTTCAAATGCTTCAGCCTCGTTGAGCTTGTTCAGGATTCGGAACTGCTCTTCTTTAGTTGGCTTCTGGTAGGGGCGTTCAAGTTTTTCCTGGAACCAGATTCGTTCCGCAGGATTCTGGATGTGCATGTACTCAACACCAATTGTTCGGCAGTAAGAGTCCCGCAGAATTCCAAGCATGTTGCGGAACTTAGCCTTTACTCGGCCGCCGAAACCGCCGGTCTTAAAGGTTCTATCCAAGTCCCAGAGGCTCAGACCGTAGGAACGGATATCGAGATCTGGGTGCCAGCGCTGCACATATTCAAGTGGGTCAATATCTGCAATCAGGTGACCACGAACACGGAAGGCGTTGATGTACTCCTGAATTCTGGTGTTCTTACCCGACTGGTCCGCTAGGTCCCAGTGGAAGTCGTTGGCCCAGACCACTGGGCTATAGGGGATTCGCATATCAGCGAAAATCTGCTCGTAGAAATCGCGCTCGCCAAGCAGCAGCTCATTGATGATCTTCAAAAACTCGCCGCTGCCAGCACCTTGAATGACGCGGTGGTCATAGGTGGAGGTGACGGTGATGATTTTGCCAATGCCTTGCATTGCAAGCTGGTCTTCGGACATTCCTTGGAATTGGGCCGGGTAGTCCAGAGCTCCGACCCCAACGATGCAGCCCTGACCTTTGGTGAGTCTTGGCACCGAGTGGACAGTTCCGATTCCGCCAGGGTTTGTCAGCGAAATTGTGGTGTCCTTGAAGTCCTCGGCGGTTAGTTTGTTGTTTCTGGCTTTCTTGACCAAGTCCTCATAGGAGGCAACAAACTCAGCAAAGTTCATTTTTTGAGCACGCTTGATGTTTGGCACCAGTAGCGCTCTTGAGCCATCAGGCTTCGGAATATCAATTGCCAGTCCAAAGTTGATGTTGGCTGGAGTCACCACAGCAGGCTTGCCATCGACCTCGTCGTAGAACACGTTTTGGGATGGGAATTCCTTCAGGGCCTGCACGATCGCATAACCAATCAGGTGGGTGAACGAGACCTTGCCACCGCGAGTTCGCTTCAGGTGAGAGTTGATGACAATTCGGTTGTCAATTAGAAGCTTGGCCGGAATCTGTCGAACGCTGGTTGCGGTTGGGACCGAGATCGAGGCGTCCATGTTGGTCGCAAGGGTTTTTGACATTCCCTTCAGGATCGTCACCTGTGGCTGCTCATTGATCTCTTCAATTGTTATCGCCGAGGAATCTGTTGATGGCAGGTCAGCTGGGACTGGTGCTGTTTTTGGAGCTTCGTCTGCGGTCTTCGCAACGGGAATCGTGATGGCCTCGGTCGCAGGAGCTGGTGCGTCCGGGTCAAACTTGGTCACCACGGTTGAGTCTGTGTCGATCACAGCGATCGAGCCAGTTGTTGGATTGGCTTCGGATGCTTGCTGAGCCTGGCTATCAGGTTGTCTGGTCAGGTGATACTTCTCAAGAATTGGAAGCCAGGACTGGTCAACCGAATCAGGGTTGGCTTGCCATTGGGAGTACATTTCCTCGACTAGCCATTGGTTGGCGCCGAAGTCACTATCAGAATTATTGTTGTCGCTGCCCGACAAGGCTGCCCCTTAGAACGAAAACCTGTTTAAACGCTATAAGTCTAACTAATTCGATGGCTATAGTTGAATACGAAATGGAGCTTGATAAACATAGTTTTCAGCGGGAGTTTG
>CAZBTW010000020.1:0-10545 GCA_964494925.1 uncultured Aquiluna sp. | reverse complement strand
CAATAAGGCTTTCTATTGCAGCCTTTCTGGATGATTTTTGTGGCCCTATGGGCCTTGGGGTGTGCATGCCCAACGGGCTTCCTCACGCTGCTGCTCCGGGCTGCTTTCCGGATTTGACCGGCCCGAAGCAGCAGCTTGATGCAGACCCACCATGCATTCACGATGTTGCGACCACGGGATGCGTGGGAGGGATCAATAATGGCAGCTCCAAAACTAAGAAGGTCATGTATGATCTTTTAGACAACGAGGAGTTCGACCGCGAGGAGATTCCCACTTACGAAGAAGTGGCCAGGCTTTTTCCGAGGCCGGGCTGGATTGGTATGAGTTTTCGAACTGGGGAAAGCCCTCGAAGCACAATCAGGCCTATTGGCGATCTCAGGACTGGTGGGGTTATGGCCCCGGGTCACACTCTCACCTCTCGGGTAATCGTTTCTGGAATACAAAGCATCCATTGACTTATCAAAAGCAATTGGAGACCAGGGTTCCAGTTGCTGGGCTTGAGTACCTTGACACCAAAACTCACCTCGAGGAAAGACTGATGCTGGAGCTTCGAACCTCAGTTGGTGTGCCGCTGGCTGTTATAGAGCAATTGGGCATTGGCCCTGAAAAGTTCACTGAATTCGTTACCTCAAATCAGCTTCAGATTTCCGGCGGTCAGGTTCAGGTCACAGATAGTGGCAGGTTATTTGTTGACCGGATTGTTCTCGATCTTCTGACTTGAAGCCCCTAATTGCTAGACTTGGCACTCTAGGTAGGTGAGTGCCAATGATTCCGACTCGTTCTTTGGAAGTGCTGCGGGCAATCGTCGAGGACTACATATCTTCGAATCAACCAGTTGGGTCAAAGTCTTTACTGGACAGACATCCACTTGGAGTCTCGGCGGCCACGATTCGCAATGACATGGCTCTTCTTGAAGAAGAAGAGCTAATTACTGCACCCCACACTTCCTCTGGAAGAATTCCAACTGAAAAGGGCTATCGCCTATTCGTGGACAAGCTGGGTGAGGTCAAGCCGCTCTCGGCCTCTGAACGAAGGGCGATTGAAACATTTTTAGATGGCGCAACTGATTTAGATGAAATCGTAGAGCGCACCGCAAGATCACTTTCCACTCTCACTAATAATTTGGCTCTGGTTCAGTATCCATCGTTTGGTAAATCAAAAGTGCGACACATTGAGTTGATCCAACTCTCCGACCACAAGCTACTTGTGATGCTAATCACAGACAGTGGGCGAGTGCAGCAAACACAGGTGGAATTTTCCGAGCCGCTAGATCTTGATCTGTTGCCCGAGGTTCGTGGTCGACTAAATGGGATGTTATTCGGCGGAGCTTTGACTGAGGTGAAGCTGACGGTCGAGAGGCTCCCTGAGGATTTCTCGCCGGAACGCAGAAGCTTCGTTTCAAAAGTGGTCTCCAGTCTTCAAGACTTGGTCGACGAAAACAGGCAGGAGCGGCTGGTCTTGTCAGGAGCTGCGAATTTGGCCAAACAGGATGAAGCATTTGGGGGAGAGCTCTCGTCAGTTCTTGAAGCCATCGAAGAGCAAGTTGTGATGCTCAAGCTTCTGAACGAGTTAAACACCGACCAGCATGGCGTGGGATTGAAAATTGGCTCGGAGCTTGGAGTAGTCGGAATTCAAAATGCAACCCTGATGGCTGCTGGCTATCAAAATAGCGGTGCTGAGCTGTCCAAGATTGGAGTTCTTGGTCCTACCAGGATGAACTACTCCGGGAACATTGCTTCCGTCCGAGCGGTTGCGAGATATCTGAGTCAAGTACTGGAGGAAAATTCTTGAGCGATCATTATCAAGTCCTGGGTCTCGAACGAGATGCAACCGATGAGCAGATCAAAAAGGCTTATCGGAAGTTGGCTCGTGAGCTGCACCCGGACCTGAACAAAGAAGCTGACGCTGAAGAGCGGTTCAAGCTCGTCACCCACGCTTATGAGGTGCTTAGTGATCCACAGTCCAGGGCTGCCTATGATCGAGGTGGCCAAGATGGTTTCGGCCTGGGAGACATTTTTGACACCTTTTTTGGAGGCGGTCAAAGAGGCCCCCAGTCAAGATCTCAACGCGGACAAGACGCTTTACTGCGAGTTGATTTAGACCTCAGGGAAGCTGTATTTGGCGTCAATAAAACACTGACAATCGACACCGCTGTCCTCTGTGGTGTTTGTGAGGGCAGTTGCTGCAAGCCCGGCACTTCGGTCCAGACCTGTGACATTTGTCGTGGGTCGGGCCAAATCCAAAGACAGGTGCAATCGTTCATGGGAGCGATGGTCACCACAGCTCCCTGTGGAACCTGTCGCGGAACAGGTCAGGTAATTCCGGAACCATGTATTGAATGTCGTGGGCAGGGAAGAGTAAGGGCATCGCGTGACCTAGATCTGGACATCCCAGCGGGTGTTTCAGATGGGTTGAGACTGCATCTGCCTGGCCAAGGTGAGGTCGGATTTGCGGGTGGACCCAGTGGGGACCTATACCTGGAGGTTTCGGTTCGTCCGGACCCAATTTATGGCCGTGATGGCGATGATTTGGTGGCAGTCCTTGAGGTGCCGGTTGCTGACGCAGCACTTGGTTTTGAAACGGAAATCGACAGCTTAGATGGACCGACGAAGGTCAGCGTCAAGCCCGGGGCACAGCATGGTGACGTGATCACCCTAAAAGGTCTTGGTGCAAACAAGCTTCGAGGACGAGGTAGGGGTGACCTGCTACTTCAGCTCAAGGTGCTAACACCTAGTCGGTTAGATGGCAAGCAACGGGACATCTTCAAGAAGCTAAAGGATCTCCACAAAGATGACTCACCGCGCTTGGGCTCGAGACGGGCAAGAGGTCGTTTCTAGTGCACTGGTTCTACGACCCAGAAATCAAGAAGGACTCGAGAGCAATCACTTCTGCTGAATTGGTTCATTTCAAATCTCTACGACTTCGCACCGATGAACAAATAGCCATCACCAATGGACTAGGTGGTGTTTTGTATGCCAAGTGTGTTGATGCGAGCTCAGGAGAAATCGAGCCGGAGTCCTTTCAAGACCAGGAACGACCAAAAGCTGTAATCAACCTGGTCCAGTCACTTGCTAAGGGTGGAAGAGACGAAGCTGCCTTGCAGGCAGCTGTCGAGCTTGGGGTTAGTTCAATCACGCCACTACAGGCGGCCCGCTCGATTGTTGAGTGGGGTGACAAAGCTACTCGCAGTCAAGATAGATGGCAGCAAATCGCTATTTCTGCCATGAAGCAGTCTCAGCAGGCTTTCCTGCCAGTGGTAAAACCCCTGGTGAAATCAAAGAACCTAGAGAAGGCCGGGCAGACGATTGTGCTGTCTCCTACTGGAGATAAGCCCCTTACCTCGTTCGAACTAGATTCCGAAGTAACACTTGTGGTTGGCCCTGAAGGCGGGTTTGAGCCAAACGAATTAGATAATTTCGTGGGGCGTGGTTTTGAGCTTGCCCGACTCGGGAGTTCTGTCCTGAGAACCTCGACTGCGGGACCAGCTGCAATCGCTGCGATTATGGCCCTGACAGGCACCTGGAGTTAGCGGATAAACTGTCATTGGAGGAAAATTTGGACTGCGTGTTTTGCAAGATTATTCTAGGAGAGATTCCAGCCGAGCTGGTCGCGTCAAACGAGGATGCGGTTGCCTTCAAGGACATCAATCCGTCGGCACCGGTTCACATCTTGGTGGTGCCTCGACAGCACACCAAAAACATTTCTGAACTTCAGGATCAGGTTGTGTTGAACGGGCTATTCAGTCTTATTCGTGAGGTCGCGGATAATTTCACCGACGGAGAGTTCAAGCTGCAGTTCAACACCGGTTCGCGCGAAGGGCAATCAGTGTTCCACACTCATGCCCATGTCCTGAGCCAGCGGAGTGCTTAGTGGCCTCACTCAAGTTTACGATTCCTGAAATCTCCTTGATTGATGTTCTTGGCAGGGAGGACCAGAACCTTAGGCAAATTCAAGCCGAGCTCCCCGGGCTAAAGATTCAAAGTCGTGGACATGAAATCTCGCTGTCCGGTGAAGAGCAGCAAATTGAAATTGGCAAAGAGCTGATTATGCAATTGGTTGAGATGGTTCGACAGGGTCTAAGCCCCAACGAGCAATCGGTTGTAGAGACTCTGCGAATTCTCGGAGACGCCGACTCTGAACCAGCGTCGAAAATTTTGGCCGCAACGACAATCAAAACTCCCGCAAAAACAATCAGAGCTAAAACCAGGGGTCAAAAGGAATACCTGGACGCCATTGACGAGCACACAATAACTTTCGGTATTGGCCCAGCTGGAACTGGAAAGACATATTTGGCGGTGGCCAAGGCCGTTCAGGCTCTTTACAACAAGGAAATTAGTCGCATCATTTTGACGCGGCCAGCGGTTGAGGCAGGGGAGCGTCTTGGGTTCCTGCCGGGAACTCTGAGTGAAAAAATCGATCCTTACCTGAGGCCCCTTTTTGATTCCCTGCAGGAGATGCTAGAGCCTGAGGTCACTGCAAAGTTGATGGATTCCGGTGTGATTGAGGTTGCTCCGCTTGCATACATGCGAGGACGGACACTCAATGACAGTTTCATCATTCTCGATGAAGCGCAAAACACCACTGGAGAGCAAATGAAGATGTTTCTAACCAGACTCGGCTTCAATTCCAAAATGGTGATTACCGGCGACGTGACTCAAATTGACCTGCCGGGCGGAAATTCTGGACTTCGTATTGCTGAGCGGGTTCTGGCAGGCGTCGATGATCTCAACATTTCAAGACTCTCCAGTCGCGATGTTGTTCGGCATGAACTGGTTACCAGAATTATCGACGCTTATGATTTGGCGGATTCCAAATGAGCATTGAAATATCAAACGAATCTGCGATTGAAGTCGACAGCGATTTAGTTCTGAAGTTAGCCGAGTTTGTGAGGGGCCAACTGCGCCTACATCCTCAGGTTGAGCTGGGGATCACCTTTGTTGATGAAGAGCCAATGACTGAGCTACACATTAGATGGATGGATGAACCGGGGCCAACCGATGTGCTTAGTTTTCCTATGGACGAACTTCGCCCTGGCTCGGATCTAAGGGCGCCAACTCAGGGAATTCTGGGGGATATTGTTGTCTGCCCACAGGTGGCCAAAAGTCAAGCCGAGACTGCCGGCCATCCTGCCATCAACGAAATTCTGCTCCTAGTCACACACGGAATGCTGCATTTGGTTGGCTTCGACCACGCTGAACCAGAAGAAGAAAAAGAGATGTTTGATCTTCAAAAGAAACTTCTTGCACAATTCCACGAGGGTCAATCAAAGTGACTCTTCTAATCTCTGGAATTCTTCTGGGTTCGCTAATGATCGCACTAGCAACCATTCAGACTCGACTGGAAATTGCTGAAGATCAACGGGCTGGCGCTCTATCTCTTGCCAGAGCGGCACTATTGGCGATCCTCTCGGCAACGTGGATTCTTGGAGTGCCTGCTAATCCTGAGGCCCGAATTGCTGCAGCGGCCGGAGTTATTGGCATTTGGTTTATTCAGCAATTCTCAGGAAAGCTACTCGGCAAATCGAGAAGATCAGAAGCCATGGCGAATTCACTCGATGGGTTTGTTAGCTGGTGGAGCAATCTGGTTGCGCCAATCCGGCTAGTTACGCCAGAGATTGCAGAGGAGTACGAGCAGGAACTGCTGGACTCGGTGGAGGAGTTTGCCGAAACGGTTGTAAGGGAAGTTATGGTCCCGAGGGTTGATATGGAGGTTGTTGACAGTGACGCTCTGCTGCAAGATGCGCTGAGCGCATTTATTGCAACTGGGTACTCCAGACTTCCAGTGGTCGGGCAAAGCGTCGATGATGTGGTTGGAGTTCTGTACCTAAAGGACCTAGCAAGGGTGGTGCATCAGGACCCAGAGTTGCTGGGCGCAAGGACCGCAAGCGAGGCTGCTAGACCAGCTTTGTTTACCCCCGAATCAAAGTCTGTTGCCGAGCTACTGCAAGAAATGCAGCGTGCCAGCACCCAGATCGCAATCGTGGTTGATGAGTATGGCGGAGTAGCCGGAATTGTCACGGTTGAGGATTTGATCGAGGAGCTAGTTGGTGAAATTGGCGATGAATATGATCGCGAAGTTGTCGGAATTGAGTCTGTTGACAGTGTTACCTATCGAGTGCACCCCAGAACAACCCTTGATGAGCTTGAAGAGCTGTTTGAGTTGGAGCTAGAGGACGACGATGTTGACACCGTCGGTGGTCTTTTTGTGAAGGCCCTGGGGGCTTTGCCTGTGGGTGGCGAGCGAGTCGAAATTCTTGGTCTTGATTTGACTGCGGATCGAGTCATTGCCAAAAAGGGTCAACTGCTGAGTGTTTTAGTGCGTAAAGTCATTACGGATGAGTGATTTTAGATCAGGCTTTGTGAGCTTTGTTGGTAGGCCCAACGTTGGAAAATCAACACTAACTAATGCAATTGCAGGTGAAAAGGTAGCGATAACCAGCAGCAAACCACAAACTACTCGTCGCGCCATCAGGGCCATCAAAACAACTGCCGAGGGCCAACTAATTATGGTTGACACTCCCGGATTGCATCGACCCAGAACTCTGCTTGGACAGCGACTCAATGATTTGGTGAGCTCGACAATGCATGAAGTTGACGTGATTGTTTTCTGCTCACCAGCAAACGAGGCGATTGGTCCCGGCGACAGAAAAATCGTTGCCGATGCGTTGAAGTATTCAAAGCCAAAGAAAATTGCAGTTGTTACCAAGTCTGAGACAGTCTCGAAACAGAAGCTCGCCGAACACCTGATGGAGGTTAGCAAGTTACACGACTGGGAAGAAATAATCCCAGTATCAGCTGAAACTCATGACCAGGTTGACTTGCTCGAGAAGATTTTGATTGGTTATTTACCTGTTGGCCCGCTGTTCTATGAGCAGGGAGTGGTTAGCGAAGAATCGCTTGAGGACAAAATTTGCGAGCTTGTTAGAGAGGCTGCCCTGAGGCTGGTAAACGACGAACTTCCACATTCGGTCGCCGTTACTCTCGATGAAATTCTTTACGACAAGGAAAAGCCGACCATTCACGTTTCGCTCTGGGTTGAGCGGGATTCCCAAAAAGGTATTGTGATTGGCAAGGGTGGTTCGATGCTCAAGACAATAGGGCAGAAAGCCCGTAAAGAAATTGAAACCATCATGGAGGAGCCGGTTCACTTAGCTATCCAAGTTCGAATCGCCAAAAATTGGCAAAAAGATTCGAAGCAGCTTGGAAAACTAGGGTTCTAGCAGAACGCTTCGGTAAGTGCTACCCTATAAAGATGCGTTTCGCTCTTCTGCTTATTGGCCGCGACGAGGCTTAGCCCGGCCCAAACTCGTCGCGGAGCTCACCTGCGGTCAATAACTGATTAAGGCGGAGAGAAATGAAAAACCAACAAAAACCATCAAACATGCCATTTGGCAGATACCAACCATTCCATGAGCAGATCAAGGTCGATCTAGAAGACCGCACTTGGCCAAGTAAGCGAATTACACAGGCCCCGCAATGGTGTGCGGTTGACCTTAGGGACGGCAACCAGGCTCTTATTGACCCGATGAATGCAGAGCGCAAGCTTGAAATGTTCAAACTTTTGGTTCGGATGGGCTACAAGGAGATTGAGGTTGGTTTCCCATCTGCCTCTCAGACAGACTTTGATTTTGTTCGACTCTTGATTGATGAAAACCTAATTCCAGAGGATGTCACAATTCAGGTGCTAACTCAGTCCAGAGACCACTTGATTGAACGAACCTATGAGGCGATTGCCGGCTCTAAACGGGCGATTGTTCACTTCTATAATTCAACCTCGGTTTTGCAGCGTCGAGTCGTTTTTGGTCAGGATAAAGATGGAATTAAGAAGATTGCCGTTGATGCCGCCAAGAAGTGTCTTGAGCTAGAAGCGACAGTTCCAGGAACCGAAGTGCTCTATGAGTACTCTCCTGAGTCCTACACCGGCACTGAGCTTGAATATGCAGTTGAGGTTTGCAACGCGGTTGCCGAGGTTATCAAACCAACTGTGGACCGTAAGCTGATTGTGAACCTACCGGCAACTGTCGAGATGATCACTCCAAATATTTATGCAGATTCGATTGAGTGGATGTCTAGGCACCTAGAGCCTCGCGAAGCCATCATTTTGTCACTACACCCGCATAACGATCGCGGTACGGCAATTGCTGCTGCAGAGCTGGGCTACATGGCCGGTGCCGATCGCATTGAGGGTTGCTTGTTTGGCAACGGCGAACGAACTGGAAACGTAGACCTTGTCACCCTCGGCTTGAATCTGTTCAGTCAGGGAATCGATCCAATGATTGATTTCAGCGACATTGATGAAATCAAGCGCACTGTCGAGTACTGCAATCAACTACCGGTTCACGAGCGCAGCCCATACGGTGGAGATTTGGTTTACACCGCATTCTCCGGCTCACATCAGGACGCCATCAAAAAGGGCTTTGATCACATGGCTAAAGATGCCAAAGCTGCCGGCGTTGAGGTTGACCAGCAAGTATGGGCAGTTCCATACCTACCAATTGACCCCAAGGATGTTGGCCGAAGCTACGAGGCAGTAATTCGTGTCAACTCTCAGTCTGGCAAGGGTGGAGTGGCATATCTACTCAAGACCGATCACAGCCTAGATCTTCCTAGAAAACTTCAAATTGAATTTTCTCGGGTAATTCAAAACCACACTGATTCCTCGGGTGGTGAAGTCAGCTCGGAGCGCATCTGGGAGATTTTCCAGGATGAATATTTGCCTGCTCAGGATGACCAAACCAAGTGGGGTCGTTTTGAATTGAAGCGCATGCGCACCGAAAGTGACATGGATGGCGAAGTGCAAATCGACGTGGTTCTTCGTGACGGCTCAGGCGAGTTTGAAGCATCCTCGACTGGGAATGGTCCGATTTCTGCCTTCTTGGGTGTTTTGCAGGATAAGGGCATCAAAATCAGACTGCTCGACTATGTCGAACACACTCTGAGTGCCGGCGGCGATGCACTTGCGGCTTCCTACATCGAGCTGGATGTGGACGGCACTGTGCTTTGGGGGGTTGGCATCGATGGAGATATCGCCACTGCCTCACTCAAGGCATTGATTAGCGCGACCAATCGAGCACTAAGGGCTGCGGTTACTGCCTAAACCTAGTAATCGTTGCGATACTTATCGAATGCCTCACTACCGTGATGAAGCCGTTGTCCTAAGAACCCACAAGCTTGGCGAAGTGGATCGTATTCTCACGCTGTTGACCAAAAATCATGGGCAGATCAGGGCTGTTGCCAAGGGTGTGAGAAAAACAACCAGTCGCATCGGTGCGCGTCTGGAGCCTTTTATGTCGGTAGACCTTCAGCTGTATCAGGGAAGAACCCTGGACACGGTTTCGCAGGTTGAACAGCTTGCCAATTATGGTTCTGCGATCGTTGGCGACTATCGGCGCTACACCGCTGCCAGCGCAGTTGTTGAAGCAGCCGAACGACTAACTCGAGAGGACTCCTCGTCCAAGCACTATTTTCTAGTTCTCGGGGCGTTGCGGGCACTGAGCTTGGGTGAGCAACAGTCAGACCAGATTCTTGATTCCTATTTGCTTAGAGCTCTGGCAATCTCGGGATGGATTGCGAATCTGAATCAGTGTCAGGGGTGCGAATCACAGCAACCAATTTTCTTCTCTGTTCATTCGGGTGCAGTGAGCTGTCAGAACTGCACGCTGCCTGGGTCTGTCAAGCTCGGCAAAGAAGGCATCCACCATGTGGCTTCACTGCTAGCAGGAGATTGGGAAAACGTAGCGTTGGCTAGTGCCGGCACCAGGGCCGCGGTTAGCGGAGTTGTGGCTGGCTACCTACAGTGGCAATTGGAGCGCGGACTCCGCTCTCTTGAGCACGTGGAGCGGGCATGATGCTACTCAGAGACCTAGCTAGACCAGTTCCAAAATTCCAGACTGTGCCGCAGCACATAGCGATGGTCATGGATGGCAACGGTCGTTGGGCAAACTCTCGCGGTTTGACAAGGACCGAGGGCCACAGGGCCGGAGAAGTTGCACTGTTGGAGGCGGTGGCTGGCGCCTCGGAGGCCGGAGTAAAAAACCTAACTGCTTTTGCTTTCTCAACCGAGAATTGGAAACGCTCGCCGGATGAAGTCCGCTTTTTGATGGGCTATAACAAAGACGTGCTTCGAAGAAGGCGCGATCTGCTGATGGATTGGAATGTAAAAATCAGATGGGCAGGTCAACGAAAGCGACTATGGCCGTCCGTGGTTACGGAGTTGATTGAAGCCGAGCGACTGACCGCCAAAAACACAGGTCTAACCCTAACAATGGCTGTAAATTACGGTGGTCGCCAGGAGTTGGTTCAGGCCGTCAAATCAATTGCAGCAGACGTTGCAGCCGGCAAGTTGGACCCAAGCAAAATCAACGAAAAAACCGTGCGGAAAAACCTTTTTGTTCCTGAATTGCCCGATGTTGATTTGTTTCTTAGGTCAAGTGGTGAGATGCGAATCTCAAATTTCATGCTGTGGCAGTCCAGCTATGCAGAGTTGATTTTCCAAGACGTGCTGTGGCCAGACTTCACCCGCGAAACCATGTGGTCCGCGATTGAA
>CAZBTW010000019.1:0-10600 GCA_964494925.1 uncultured Aquiluna sp. | reverse complement strand
GCGTTCTTGCTGCTGGCAATTCCAACCCCGGCCTCAATCAGGGGCTCAAGGCGCTCTAGGGGGACCAGGTGAAGCTAGTGTCCAAGATTCTGCTTGTGATTTTGCTCCCAGGCCTATTTGTTGCGCGCCTGGCGCTGCCTGACACCAGCACTGAAGCTGTTAATTTTCCTGAATCAGAGCAGATGTCGGTCAGTGTTGATCCACTGCCGCTTTCCATCTATTGCCCAGGAGCTTTCGCTGAAGTTGGCGGAGAGTCAGGGGTGGAAATCGGTGTAATCGATCGCATTGGAACCGCCAGTATTTGGCTTCAACAGGGTGTTGGTCAGTTGCTGACTGACCCAGGCCTAGCAACTGACACGGGTTCACTGGCGGTTATCTCAGGGAGCCCGCAGAACACCGGGCTGCTCTCTGCGATTCAGATCCAGGGGATCTCAAGAGACCGTGCCGACGGTTTGCTTGCCAGTTACTGTCCTCAACCGAGCTATAGCGGCTGGTTCGTAAATGGCTCGACCGCTGTTGGCCAAGAGAGCGTCTTGTTGATCTCGAATCCGAATGACCTAGAGGTTCAGCTGACTCTAGTGATCGATCTTGGTGATGAGGAAATTTCCCAGCAGCTGACACTTGCTGCCGAGGAGACTCGCGTGGTTCCGCTTGCAACCCTGGCTCTATTGAATCCGGCATTTACTTTGAGATATCAAACCTCCGGCCAGCCAATCTCGATCGCGATGCAGCAGCGCTCAACCTTTGGGCTGAACAATCGCGGCCTGAGCTTACTGACTCCAATTGCCGAGCCTGCAACTGATTCTGTGATCTCAGGGCTTTCAATCAAGTCAGCCGGGTTTGAACCTACTGTTGCCAGAATTTATAACCCCAGTCAGCTTCCGACCGAAGTTGTGATCACCGCAATCTCAAGTCAATTCACAAAAGTTTTCAGGCAGAATCTAGATGCTGGTGAACTGGGCGAAATTGAGCTGGATTTAGAAAATGGCGATTATTTCTTGCTGGTTCAAGCTGGCCAACCGCTTCTTGCTGCCGTCAAAAACAGTGTTTTGTTGCCGGCGATTGACTTTTCATGGCTAGGCCAGAGCGAGCTTTTCACCGACCTAAGCCTTCCAATACCCGATTACTCAACCACTTTGTTCATCACTAACCCTGGTGCAAATGCAATTTCGGTAAACCTTCAGGTAACTGGAAGCCAAGGTCCGCAGTATCAAAGTCTCGAGTTGCCCGCTCTATCTCAGGTTGGAATACCCGTGGCTGGCGATAGCCTTAGCATCACAGCAAGCGGAGAATTTGGGGCAGCACTGGAGCTTCTGGATGTCCCTGGCTACGCGGTGATCTCGGCTTCTGAGAATGAAAACTTCGGTGATGAGTTGAGCGTGAGTGTTCGCTAGCCCTCGCGGGTAATCAGGTCCCAGGGGTCTCTATCGATTAGTTGGGCTGCCGCTGAAACAACAGCCTGTTCAATCAGAATTCGTGGATCAGCTAGGCGTTGTTTGCCACTTCGTTCGATTGGGATTCGATACAGGACAATCGTCATGGTTGATTTCCGAATCGACCAGCGATTGAGAGAATCAGGGAGCTCCCTATTCGGCACATCTTCGATTTGATAGTTCAAATTTGATAGCTCTTCTGGAAAGGAGCTGCGGAGGTATTCGCAGGTGTCGATGACTACCTCTTCGAAGGCACTGGAGCGACTCAAGCCATGCTTGAATAGTTTTGATGGCAGCGGTCTCCGCATTCCACGACCATGTCGGTCACGATTTTTGGAAACTGGAGTCATTGCTTCATTGTATTCTTGGGCACTTAGTCACCGGAGATGGCAATTGATAAATTTTGATGATTTTGTGAAGACTTATGATGTCCGTGGGTTAGTTGGTTCGCAACTAACCGACCAGGTCATAACTGCCTTTGGGGCCGCATTCGCCGACGAGCTAGAACTATCTGGACAGTATTTGGTGGTAGGTCACGACATGCGCGATTCCTCGCCTGGGTTTGCAGAGAGCTTTGCTTTGGGGGCAACCAAGCGCGGAGCGAATGTATTGATGCTGGGACTTTGCTCAACCGACATGACCTATTTTGCCTCCGGGGTCCTTGATCTTCCAGCTGCCATGTTCACGGCAAGTCATAACCCTGCCAGCTACAACGGAATCAAGTTCTCCAGGGCAGGCGCCAGGGGCATCAGCCTCGACACTGGGCTGGCTGCAATTAGAGACCGAGCAAGAGATTTTCTAGACACCGGTATTGATGAATTAAGCCTTGGTTCGATCGAAACTAAAGATGTCACGCATGACTACGTGGAGTACTTGAACCAATTGGTTCCACTTGCCGGAACCAGAAAACTGAAAATTGTGGTTGACGCGGCAAATGGAATGGGGGGACTGACAGTCCCAGCCGTCCTGGGTCAGATACCAGAGCTGGAAATTGTTGAGCTTTATTTTGAGCTTGATGGGACATTCCCAAACCACGAGGCAAACCCACTTGATCCAAAAAACCTGGTTGACCTTCAAAAAAAGGTGCTCGAAGTCGGAGCTGACTTAGGACTGGCCTTTGATGGGGATGCCGATCGCTGCTTTGCAATCGATGAACTTGGAAACGCTGTCACGCCTTCGGCGGTCGCAGCAATTGTTGCAAAGCGAGAAATACAAAGGGTTCAGGCACAAGGCGAGCAGCATCCTAAGGTCCTACACAATCTGCTCACATCCAAAGTTGTTGCGGAAACTATTGTGGCGTCGGGGGCTGAGCCGATTAGAACCAAAGTCGGGCACTCACTGATCAAAGATCAGATGGCTGACACCGGAGCGGTTTTTGGTGGCGAGCACTCGGCCCACTATTACTTCCGCGACTTCTGGGGTGCTGACAATGGAATGTTGGCCGCTATGCACCTAATCAGCGAGCTTGGAACATCGGATTTGTCCATGTCACAAATCTCTAGCGCTTTCACTCCCTACTTCTCTTCCGGAGAGATCAACTCCAAGGTCTTGGATGTCCCAGCTGCCAATGAGCGAGTGGGCAAAGTCTTTGAGCTAGCTTCACGTGAAGCCTTTGATGGCGTCACCTATAGCTTTGAAGAAGGTGAAAACTGGTGGTGGTGCAACATTCGATCATCTAACACCGAGCCGCTTCTAAGGCTCAATGTCGAGGCAAATTCACAAAAGCTCATGGTTGAAATCAGGGACAAAGCGCTTGCTGCGATAGCCGACCAAGCGATTTAGAATCTTGGGCATTGCATGAACAAGAATTAGTAACCAAGCTAGATTGGTACCACTAGGAAACCATTTCTTTGAGCCTGGGGCTCAGGGGCGGGAGGTCGCATTGATTCAGAAGGTTTTGGTTGTCGATGACGACGATGCTCTGCGCGAGATGGTTGGACTTGTTTTAGCTGGTGCAGGCTACGAACCTGTTTTTGCGGCAGACGGTATTGAGGCCGTTGAAATCTTTAGCAGTCATGAACCTGACTTGGTTCTTTTAGACATCATGCTTCCTGGTCAATCTGGCATCGAAGTCTGTAAGCAGATTCGGGCCATGTCAGGCGTTCCAATTGTGATGCTTACGGCCAAGGGCGACACCGAGGATGTCGTTCTGGGCCTTGAGGCAGGTGCCGACGACTACGTCGTGAAACCACACAAGGGAGCAGAGTTGCTCGCTCGGGTCAAGGCAAGACTTCGACCCCTTCCTGAGGATGGCGTGGCACTGCAAATTGGCGGATTGGTTCTTGACCCAAAGACTTTTGAGGTTCAGCGCGAGGGCCAGGCACTTTCGCTGACGCCGCTTGAATTTAAGTTGCTCCACACTTTGGCTAGCAAGCCGCAGCAGGTATTCAGCCGGGAGATGCTGCTGGAGCAAGTTTGGGGCTACCAGTACAAGGCGGATACTCGCCTGGTGAATGTGCATGTTCAGAGGCTGCGTTCGAAGGTCGAAATTGATCCTGAAAATCCAAAGATTGTTATGACTGTCCGCGGCCATGGCTACCGCGCTGGCACCGAGAATTCGTGATCAAACTCCTAGCGCGCTCACTAACGGCAAGAACAGTATTCGCGACCGTTTTCTTGAGCGCACTGTCGCTGATAACTCTCGGCGGATTTCTTTCATACTCGCTTGCTAACGGCTTCTACCAAAATCGCCTAGATCAGGTCTTGAGTGAAACTGAACGTGCTGTGAGTAGCGTTCAAGGAACCATTGCTGCTGCATCTTTGACTGATGAAACCACACTGCAGACTTTGATCAACTCAGTGGTTCCATCGCTTGAAATCACCGGTGGTAGCGGATCCAGGCAGGTTGCCCTGCTGAGAAGTCCAGGTCAGCCTCAATTGCAACTATTCCAGTCGCCGATTTCACAGGATCTTGATTTGGAAACGATTCCGGATCAGTTACGCCAACAGGTCAGGGAGTCTTCTGGATTCCTTACCTACACGCCAGTTAGTTTCCAAAAGGATGGCGTTGAGATTGCTGGCATCACTGTGGGGGCTCCGTTGACGATTCCACTGGCAGGAAGCTTTGAGCTCTACTTGGTCTTTGATCTCAGTGCCGAGCAGCAATCGCTGGTGTTGGTCCAGAATGCGATTACCGTCGCTGGAGTAATCCTGCTTGCCCTGATTGCTCTGGTGAGCTATCTGGTTACCAGATCGGTGGTTCGTCCGGTAGAGCAGGCTGCACGGGCGGCTCAGATGCTTTCAGCAGGCAAGCTAGACGAACGACTTCCAGAGCGCGGACAAGATGTGCTGGCGCAATTGGCCAAGTCATTTAATAAGATGGCGGCCAGCCTGCAGCAGCAAATCCAACAGCTTGATTCACTATCGCGGATGCAGCGTCGGTTCGTTTCAGATGTGTCTCATGAACTTAGAACTCCACTGACCACAATCAAGCTTGCCGGCGAGGTCATCTTCGGTAATCGCGAAAAGCTAGAACCTGCTCTTTCTAGGTCCGCGGAGCTGATGCAAAATCAAATTGATCGATTTGAGTCGCTGCTGGGTGATTTGCTTGAAATCTCCAGATACGACGCCGGTGCTGTGACTGCAGACATGGAGCTTCAGGATTTGAATTTGGTTGTTGGTGCATCAATTGCCAGCATTGAGCCACTGGCTCAATCGAAACAAACTGAGATTCGGGTCAGCCTTCCGGCCGGCCCGGTTGAGGCGGAATTCGATGCCAAGCGTATTGAGCGGCTGCTGCGGAATCTGCTCTCGAACGCGGTGGAACACGGCGAAGGAAAACCGATCACCGTTCAAGTCGGAGAGAACTCCAATGCGGTTGCGATTTGTGTCACGGATGCCGGTGTTGGTATGACCAGAGCTCAACTAGAGCGGGTCTTTGACAGGTTCTGGAGGGCGGACCCAGCAAGGCAACGCTCAGTGGGCGGCACTGGTCTTGGCCTCGCAATTTCAAAAGAGGATGCCACCCTGCACCGAGGCTGGTTGCAGGTTTGGTCAAAGCCAAACCGGGGGACCAGCTTCCGCTTGACCTTGCCAAAACGCTCTGATTCAATCATTGGCAACTCACCAATTCCGTTACCACCAAGGTCGGTGCAGACATGATTCGTAAACTAATCGCACTGCTTTTGCCATTGGTGCTAACTGGATGTGCAGCGCTACCAACCGGTATCGACATTCAAACCGGACCAGAATTGGCGCCACCGGTTGCACAGGAGTTTTCTTATTACACGCCCTCGGGGCCCAGCCAAGATGCCAGCCCACAGGAAATTGTCTCTGGCTTCTTGGCTGCAGGAACCGGTCCTCAAAATGACTATTCGGTAGCCAGAGAGTTTTTGTCTCAAGAATTTGCTCAACGCTGGAAGCCAGAAAATCAAACCATCATTCGAACCGGTGTTCCTGTTTATAGGCAGAGTGGCGATGCCCTGGTTGTCGTGGACATAAATGTTGGGGCCAGGGTGGATGAACAAGGTCGCTACCAGGACAGCAGCGCTTTGGATCCCACCAGCTTGAGGTTCCGACTGGTTGAGGTTGAGGGTCAGTGGCGGATTGCAAGTGCTCCAAACCTGACTGTGGTCACTGCTCCGGTATTTAGCGTTGTGTTTAATGCTTTCCCGGTTTACTTCGCCGACTTAGGTCTAGAAAACCTGGTCCCTGATTTGCGCTGGTTCCCATCGAAGACATCAACTGCTACCAGGCTCGTTAATGCGCTGCTGTCTGGACCCAGCAGCTGGTTGGCTGATGCCGTAACCTCGGCGATTCCTGAAGGAACGCATCTCACAATCAGCGCTGTGATTATTGTCGACGGAGTCGCCCAAATTGACTTTGATGCGGATGCACTGGGTGCCAACGCAATCCAGCGTAGAGTCATGCTTGCTCAGCTGCGGTCAACGCTGCTGCAGGTGCTAGGTGTTGATGATGTGTCACTGTCGGTGAACGGTTCAGTACAGGAGATCAGCGATTTTGGGATTTCCCCGGATCTTGGAACAAGCCCGAGCTATCTGCTCACCTCCGATGGAATTGAGCGGCTGGGGGCCATCGAAAGTGACCCTTTGACTGGCACCAGCGATCTTTTTGAAGACTACTCACCTGAAATATTCACCCTGACCGAGGACGGCGAGCGGATAGCATTTGCAAACTCGCAAGGTGTCTATGAAATAAGAACCAGCCCGTTGCAATCTGAGATCACCAAGCTGAGTTCAACCGATGACCTCGTCACACTTGAGTACGACCACTTCGGTTTGCTGTGGCTATTCCCCATTGATGCTTCGCAACCAATTGAGGTATTCGATCAGCTCGGGACTCGGTACGAAATCGAGAGTGAGCTGATTGGAACTAGGACCGCGGCATCGATAGGCCCTGAGGGCACAAGATTTGTTCAGGCAATTTCGGCCCTGGACTCCGGAAGCAAAATAATTGGTGGAGTTGTTCGACGGGATTCAAACTCTGTACCAATTGAGGTTTCTACTGGCTTACGGATTAATCCAGTGCTGGGGGAGCCAGTAGCACTTTCATGGCAGGGAAACACAAACCTGAGGGTTTTGGAAACCACCACAAGTGGACTGACGGCCTTTAGCGAGTATCCAGTTACTGGCCCCAGGTCTCAGCTAACAATCCCGCCCGCAATTGGTGTTGCAATTCACAGCGCCGTTTCTGCAGCCAGCACATATTTGCTTTCAGATGCCGGCGAAGTCTGGCTGTTTACCGCAAATAATTGGCGTCGGATCGCCACCGATGTAATCAGCATCGGCACTCTTCGCTAACAGAGCGCTCCAACAACCGACTCTCCACAGTTTTTAGCCCACTGCTTGATTTCTGCAGCAACAGGGTGATGCTTAGCCAGGTGATCAAATCCCTCATTGATTTAGTGTTTCCGTCCAATTGCGCAGTTTGCGATAAGCAACCCAGCCCGGTGTGTGACGACTGCATTCCAATTTGTGTTCCACAACAAGTGCAGTTTCGTGATCTGCCACTTGTTTACGGCTATGAGTACCAAGGGGCAATAGCCAAACTGCTTGTGTCATACAAGGATGAAGCTAGGACCGCCCTGAGGGCGAACCTAGCTCCTGTCATGCAACAAGTTGTGCTTCAAGCCTGCAGGCTGGTGAAGCCAGAAGGCATTTGTCTGATTCCAAGAAATCGGATCAACTACAAAAAACGTGGGTTTGATCCTGTTCGTTCACTGGTCTTTTCTGGCGCGAAGCAAGCGCTTCCCCCGGAATTGAATCTCTTGAGCTGGCAACGTGAGGCTAAAGATCAAAGACGGCTCAATCAGAGCGAACGAAATCAGAATCTCCACGGATCTATGAAAGCCAGTTCCGGCAATAAGCGAGTACTGGTGGTTGATGATGTTTCTACGACCGGTGCCACATTGGCAGAGGCAATAAGGGCACTTGAGGCCTCGGGACATCGAGTTGTTGGAAGCTGTGTGTTGGCCAAGAGAATCATCTAAACCGCCCACGCCAAAATCAAAAAGGGCGTAGTTTGGTTAAAAGGCAAAACAGCCTAAAGGAGGTAAAAATGGAACTCAACTTTTCAACCAAAAACCTCACAGTATCGGACCGTTTCCGAGATTACGTGTCCGAGAAATCCAGCAAAGTAGACCAGCTGGCACACAAGCCGCAGGAATTGCTGGTGAAGGTCACTCGCTACGATCACTCGAAACAGGCTGGCCAAGAAGATCAGGTCGAACTGACCGTTTACGAGCCAGGTCATGTGGTTCGAGCAGAGGCTAGAGCCTCAGACAAGTTCGCAGCCTTCGACATTGCCTTTGGCAAACTCCTTGAGCGCCTAAGGCGCTACTCAGACAAAAAGAAGGTTCACCGTGGCGGTGGCCACCGCCACATTGGAACAAGTGAGCTAGCTGGCTCTGGTTTTGCCGAACTGGATATCACTCCGGCTGACCCATCAGTATTCACTGGCGAAATCTCTCAGGTTGAGTCAGTCGAAGATGAGGTGGAGATCGCAAGTCTTGTAATTCGAACTAAAGAGTTTGAAAAACAGTCAATGACTAAAGAAGAGGCTGTGGACCGGATGGAACTGGTTGGTCATGACTTTTATCTGTATCACGACGTTGATTCAGACCGAGCCGCGGTAGTTTATAGGCGTAAGGGCTACAGCTACGGAATCATCTCTCTAAGCTAGGGAGCTAACCACTCGGGCTAGAATTGCAGCCGATAATCAAGGAGTAACTTTTGGCATCATTCATCGACAAGCTGCTGCGTGCTGGCGAGGGCAGGCTGCTTAGAAAGCTTGAGACTATAACCTCTGAGGTGAATGCGCTGGAGACCAATTACCAAGCGCTGAGTGATGAAGAGCTGAAGGGCGAGACAAGCAATCTCAGAGATCGCTTCGCTGCCGGAGAATCACTTGACGAGCTGTTGCCAGAGGCGTTTGCTGCCGTCAGGGAAGCCTCGGTTAGAACCCTTGGCATGCGACACTTCGACGTGCAGCTGATGGGTGGTGCTGCCCTCCACCTTGGCAACATTGCTGAAATGAAGACCGGTGAAGGTAAGACCCTGGTCGCAACTCTTGCCGCCTACCTGAATGCAATTCCCGGCCGCGGTGTGCACGTGGTCACGGTCAACGACTTCCTAGCCAGCTACCAGTCTGAACTTATGGGGCGAATTTTCCGAGCGCTTGGCATGACAACTGGCTGCATCATTTCTGGCCAGGATCCAGTTGAGCGCAAGGCACAGTATGACTGCGACATCACCTATGGAACAAATAATGAATTTGGTTTTGACTATCTAAGGGACAACATGGCGCTAAACCGCCAGGACCTTGTCCAGCGTGGTCACTACTTCGCAATCGTGGATGAGGTTGACTCGATCTTGATTGACGAGGCAAGGACGCCTCTGATCATTTCTGGCCCTGCCGCAACCGATGTCAATCGCTGGTTTGGAATCTTCGCAAAACTAGCCCTAGACCTTGTTCCAGATGAGGACTATGAGGTCGATGAGAAAAAGCGCACCATTGGTGTTCTTGAATCTGGCATCGACAAGGTTGAGGATTACCTCGGAATCACCAACCTTTACGAAACCGCAAACACACCGCTGATTTCTTTCCTCAACAACTCCATTCGCGCCAAGGAGCTATTCAGGCGAGACCGTGACTACGTGGTAGTCGATGGGGAGGTGCAGATTGTTGACGAGCACACCGGCCGCATTTTGGCTGGGCGTCGCTACAGCGAAGGCATGCATCAGGCCATCGAAGCCAAAGAGGGCGTTGCCATCAAGCCTGAGAATCAAACTTTGGCTACTGTCACTCTGCAGAACTACTTCCGTCTCTACTCCAAGCTCTCTGGTATGACCGGTACCGCAGAGACCGAGGCGGGCGAATTCATGTCGACCTACAAGCTCGGTGTAGTGCCAATCCCAACCAACCGCAAAATGGTCCGCAAGGACCAGTCTGACCTGATCTACAAAAATGAAGAGGTCAAGTTCAAGATGGTTGTTGAAGACATTTTCGAACGACACCAAAATGGACAACCGATCTTGGTTGGTACCACCAGCGTTGAAAAGAGCGAATACCTCTCCAAGCTTTTGGCCAAAAAGGGCGTCAAGCACGAGGTTTTGAATGCAAAGAACAATGCCCGTGAGGCAGTGATTGTTGCTCAAGCCGGACGCTTCGGCGCTGTCACTGTGGCAACCAACATGGCTGGCCGCGGTACTGACATCATGCTCGGTGGTAACGCTGAGTTCTTAGCCGTGCAGCAGATGGCCAAGCTTGGTCTTGACCCAGACGAGCAGCCAGAAGAGTATGAAGCCAAGTGGGATGAGGTCTTCGATTCACTGAAGGCCGAAGTGGCCGGCGAAGCCGCAAAGGTACTGGAAGTCGGCGGACTCTATGTCCTAGGAACTGAACGTCACGAATCTAGGCGAATTGACAACCAGCTGCGAGGTCGCTCTGGTCGCCAGGGAGATCCAGGCGAATCCAGGTTCTACCTCTCACTCACTGATGACCTAATGAGGCTGTTCAACTCAGGCGCTGCCGCAGCTCTAATGAACCGCTCCTCAGTTCCAGATGATTCTGCTATTGAGTCTGGAGTGGTATCCAGGGCCATCGCGTCGGCGCAGTCTCAGGTTGAAGGCCGGAATGCTGAGATTCGCAAAAACATTTTGAAATATGACGATGTCATGAATCGTCAGCGTGAGGCGATCTATGCGGAT
>CAZBTW010000018.1:0-10656 GCA_964494925.1 uncultured Aquiluna sp. | reverse complement strand
TCTGTAGCTCAGTTGGTAGAGCGAACGACTGAAAATCGTTAGGTCACCGGATCGACGCCGGTCGGAGCCACCAGAAAGAAGGCGGATAGTGACCATAATTTTTGGCCTACTATCCGCCTTTTCTTATGGCTATGCGGATTTCGTTGGAGCATTAGCCGCCAAAAGAATTCGGGCAGTTGCTGCCACAACCTACTCTTTTAGCGTCGGCCTAGTCATTGCCCTAATTCTTAGCGCCTTTGTCGGTGCTGATTATTCACCCGAAACCATTCAAGCCGGGATCTATGCCGGGGTTTGTTCGGCGGTTGCCATTAGCTGCCTCTACGCAGCGCTAGCGTTGGGGCCAATCTCGATCGTGAGTCCATTGACGGCGGTTGTTTCGGCCGTGATCCCGGTGATTGTTGACGTTTTGGCGGGCCAAGAGCTTTCCAGCTTTGCCATTCTGGCAGTGGTAATGATTTTGATCGCCGTTGTTTTGGTTGGCTTTGTCCCTGGCGACAAGGTTCTGCTGCCAACACTGCCGGCTTTCATCTACTCAATCGGTGCCGGGCTTGGCTTCTCGGGAATTTTTGTTTTTCTAGATTCAACCGGGCCCGACTCTGGCTTAGCGGCCTTGGTAATCATGAGAGTGGTTGGCCTGGTGTTGCTGGTTGGCGGCCTATTGGTTTTATGGCTCAGGGCACCCAAGCAGCAGTTCATTGAAAGACTCACCGATTACAAACTTGCTGGGCTAGTTGTTCTCGCTGGAATGGGTGATGTTCTAGGAAACGTGACGTTCTTGATTGCAACTCGTTCAGGAGCACTGGCGATCGCAGCGGTACTCACCTCGCTATATCCAGTGGGAACGATATTGCTTGCCAGGGTGTTTTTAAAAGAGCGGATAGCGGCCTCACAGGCCGTCGGAATAGTTTTGGCTCTGGCCGCATGTGCGGTCCTAGCAGCGGGTTAAACCTAAAGAAAGTAGCACCATGTCAGCTAAGAGACGTTGGATCGGCCTTGTATTCATATCAATGGCAATCTCCCTTGTGATCATCGATGGCACCATCGTGAACACGATCTTCCCGGCCATCATCGAGGAGCTAGATCTTTCCTCCACTGAGGTTCAGTGGGTTCAAGAAAGCTACATCCTGGTGTTTGCATCGCTGCTGCTGGTCTTTGGTTCACTGGCCGACCGCTTTGGTAGGAAGCTGGTTCTTAACCTCGGCATTGTGATTTTCATCATCGCCTCGGTGTGGGCTGGGCTTACCGAGTCGGCAACCGAACTGATTTTGGCCAGAGTGATTCAGGGCATCGGTGGTGCAATGGTGCTACCGACCACGCTCTCACTGGTAAACGCAAACTTCCAGGGTCGCGAGCGAGGAATTGCCTTTGCTATCTGGGGCTCAACCATCGGTGGCATGGTTGCGGTTGGTCCGGTTCTTGGTGGTTGGCTGGCAACAGATTTCACCTGGCGTTGGGCGTTCATGATTAATCTGCCGCTTGGCATTTTGATCCTGATTGGGCTTTTGATTCTGGTTCCAGAATCCAAGTCACCGCAACGAGCCGGAGGAATTGACTGGATCGGTGCTGCAATCTCAGTTGTGATGTTCTCAACTCTGGTCTTCGGTCTAATTGAAGGACGCGTCTATGGCTGGTGGGAGCAGACTGCAAACCAGTTCAGCCTGGGAAGCTTTGTTTGGCCGGCTGATGCAATCAGCGTGATTCCAGTTTCACTGTTCATCTCAGCGGTAGCTGCCGTTCTATTTGTTCTTTGGGAGCGCAGGCAGGAAAAAGCCCAAAAGAACGTAATTTTGGATCTAGGGCTGTTCTCAATCACTTCGTTTAGAAATGGTTCGATCGCCGCTGCGATCATCTCGATGGGTGAGTTTGGAATTCTGTTCGCTCTCCCACTCTGGTTGCAGAACGTGCTCGGACTCTCACCGATTAGCTCCGGTCTGGTGCTTCTGTGGTTGGCCCTTGGTGCCTTCATGGCTTCCGGTGTTGGAGGCGCCCTAAGTGGCAAGTTGCCGCCTGCTCGAGCAGTCCAGATTGGTGTGCTGCTAGAGCTTGTGGCTGTTTCAGGGATTGCGCTGTTTGCAAGCACTGGCTCTGGTTGGCTTGCTATTGCACCGCTGCTACTTGTCTATGGAATCGGTGTTGGTCTTGCAACCGCTCAGCTCACCGGCGTGATCATGATCGATGTTCCGATGGAACAAAACGGTCAGGCTTCTGGGTCCCAGTCGACAGTTAGACAGGTTGGGTCTGCGCTTGGAATTGCGGTTCTAGGAACAATGCTCTTCACCGGAATCCAGGGAAACCTAGAAACCAGGTTGCAAACAACCGGGCTTTCTGCCAGCCAGCAGGCTCAGGTTATTGAAGTGGTGGTTGATAGCGCCGGCGGCGCTATCCCAGTTTTGGATCAAATCTTGTTGCCACAGCAGGTTTCCCAGGATGTCGTTGATGATGTTGTTTACCAGGCTGGCGAAGCCTTCACCTCGGGTGTGAAGTTGGCTGCTTGGGCAGCCGGTGCCTTCTTGTTTGTGGGCTTCCTATCAACATTCAGACTTGGCAGAAAATCAAAGGTGAAGGCTTAGTCGAGATTCTTGTCGGCAAAAATGACTGCTGCGTCATAGATGCATTTGCCCAGGCCCTCTCGAAAACCCTCATAGGTTTCTCGGTATCCGGTCGGCAGCACAAAGCTCATTGCCAGTGATTTGTAGCTCTCGCGATCAGGTTGCCAGAACTTTAGGCAGAACTCGTAGTGCTTACGCACAGCCTGTTGCATTTCAGCGGAATCAGCTGTGAGTGACTGGTCTAGGCAGGAAACCATCTGCTCGGTAATGGCATTGAACTCGATTGTGAACTGCTGATTTTGCTCATTGGAGTAGTTGTTTTGGTAATAACTGCCGGCGATGAAGTTGTTCTGGTCCATTTTCAAAATCCTAATGCGACCTCAAAATCGATTGGATAGGCTTTAGCTGTGTCGACCAGTATGAAAATGGCCGGGTATGTCTTTCTAGGCGGAGCCTTGGGGTCCATGCTTCGCTATTTACTCTCAGAGGTCATCTCCCTGAACGCTGAGTTTCCAACCTCAGAGCTGATTGCCCTGACCACGGTAAACCTACTGGGTGCTTACTTTCTTGGGCTAACTGCACGGCTTCCATATTTTCAAACGCTCTGGTGTAAATGGCTTTGGGCCTATGGTTTTGCCGGTGGCTTCACAACAATGAGCGCAGTCACTTTGTTCATTGACATTAACGGACTCACCTGGGAGATCTTCGCGATGCTGCTTGCCGGGGTTGCCGTCTATGGAGCCGGCTGGCACCAGGGTCGCCGGGTTCAACAAAGGCAAACTGTTGAATAACCCGGTATTACTGACACTCCTGATCGGAGTCTTTGGTGGAATTGGCAGCGTTGCCAGAGTTTTCATCATGCGCTGGCAAGGAGTGATGCCCTTCGGGCTGTTTCTAACAAACGGATTGGCAGCCTTGCTGGTTGCCTACTTTCATGCCGGACACCTGGTTCAGGACTACCTTTTGGTTGGCGTGATTGGGCTTGCCGGTGGCCTATCTACCTTTTCGGGAATCGCTCAAGCTGGCTTCGATTTCTATCACCGAGGACGAATCGCCCAGATGCTGTTGACCCTGGCCATAAATATAGTTTTTCCACTACTTATCCTCACACTGGTTTTTTGGCTCGCTTAGCCCTGATAGAATTGGACAACAGGTTCCCACAGGTTTCCTGGGCAGATTCTTTGCCCAGATTAGTTAGAGAAAAAGCGGGCTCGCCATGGGGCGTGGCCGTCAAAAAGCTAAGAACACCAAGGATGCCAGAGAGCTGAAATACTTCAGCCCGGCAACCGATTACTCTGCGCTCGAAGCTGAGCTGAGCTCACCGAGCGATGATGAGGCTCAATACGTCGACAAGTGGGCTGACCTCTATGACGATGAAGAGTCTGACGAAGAGCCTGAAAACTAACTGGCCAACAACCCTGCCGCGGTAGCGAAGTGAACCACCTGCGTTCGCTTGCTGCAGCCGAATTTCTTGCAGATGTTGTGAACATGGAACTTCACGGTGCTCTCGGAAATAAACAACTCCCTCGCAATTTCCTTATTGCCCAATCCTCGGCCAAGTAGCCTCACAACGTCGAGTTCCCGATCTGACAGTGACTCACTCTGAGTTGGCCCCCCAAGGGATATGGCAATCAGCTTGCTGACACCCTGGCCGAGAACGGTCTCACCTTTTTGCACTGATTGAACTGCTCGCTGTAATTCGTCGGCTGTGATCTGTTCCTTTAAGAAAAAGCCCAACGCTCCTCTTCTTAGAGCGTCGACAACCACAAACTCGGAGGCGGTCTTGACCAGCACCAGGATCTTGGTGTCGGAATACTTATTGGTGATCGTTTCACAGAGCTGCAAGCCCTTGGTGGTGTCGTCTCCCAAATCAAGATCAATCACCAACACGTCAGGAGCATGTTCTTCAACTGCCAGCAGGGTTGCGTCATAGCTGGAGGCTTCGGCCACCACAGCCGTGCCAGTGTTTCTTTCAAGAATTGTGCGAATACCAACCCTTGCGATGACAGTGTTGTCGGCAACGACAACCCTGGTCTTTGCAAGAGGGGATCGCCTCCCTAGGGCGACATCACCGCGAGCATCATTGACCATAACAAGATGCTAAATGGTTTTGTTCAACCTGTCCATATGGCTAGGTGTTCAACTCACCCTTTGGCGTAGTTTCGGATAGTTCATTTACAAACTGAAGACAAAGAATCGGCAGAGGCGTAACTTCAAATTAGCTGGCGCAACGAGGCGTCATCTAACTGGAGAAAGAGTCAAAGATGACTGTTTATGCACAACCTGGTAGCGCCGGAGCCGTTGCAGAGTTCCGCTCACGCTATGACCACTGGATCGGCGGCGAATACGTTGCCCCAAGCTCTGGTGAGTATTTTGAAAACATCACCCCGGTAACCGGAAAGCCCTTCTGTGAAGTAGCCAGAGGCAATGCCGCCGATATTGACAAGGCACTTGATGCAGCTCATGCTGCATTTGAAACCTGGGGCAAGACCTCACCAACCGAGCGCTCAATTATCATGAACAAGATTGCCGACCGGATGGAGGCAAACCTAGAGAAGATTGCAGTTGCTGAGACCTGGGAGAACGGCAAGCCGGTTCGCGAGACCATGGCTGCTGACATCCCGCTAGCCATCGACCACTTCCGCTACTTTGCCGGAGTAATCCGAGCTCAAGAGGGCTCAATGGGTGAACTAGATCACGACACCGTGAGCTACCAGTTCCACGAGCCACTTGGAGTTGTCGGACAGATCATTCCCTGGAACTTCCCAATCCTGATGGCAGCCTGGAAGCTAGCTCCGGCAATGGCGGCAGGTAACTGCATCGTGCTAAAGCCTGCCGAGCAGACTCCAGTCTCAATCCTGTTCCTAATGGATCTGATTGCAGACCTAGTTCCCGCAGGTGTCATCAACATCGTCAACGGTTTCGGGGTTGAGGCTGGAAAGCCGCTGGCTTCCTCACGCAGGATCTCCAAGATCGCCTTCACCGGTGAGACCACCACCGGACGATTGATCATGCAGTATGCATCGGACAACATCATTCCGGTCACGCTAGAACTTGGTGGCAAGAGCCCAAACATCTTCTACCGCGATATCGCCGATGAGAACGATGCCTTCTATGACAAGTGTCTTGAGGGATTCACCATGTTCGCACTGAACCAGGGTGAGGTTTGCACCTGCCCATCACGCGCACTAATCGATGCTCCGATCTACGACAAGTTCCTTGGCGATGCCCTAGAGCGAGTCAAGGCGATCAAGCAGGGCAACCCGCTGGACACCGAGACCATGATTGGTGCTCAGGCATCAAACGACCAGCTCGAGAAGATCCTGAGCTACATCGACATCGGCAAGCAAGAGGGTGCGAAGCTATTGCTTGGAGGCGAGCGCACTGATTTGGGCGGCGACCTTTCCGGCGGTTACTACGTAACTCCAACCGTGTTTGAGGGCAAGAACTCAATGAGGCTGTTCCAGGAGGAGATCTTCGGACCGGTACTTGCTGTGACCAAGTTCGACGGACACGACCAGGCAATGGAGATTGCAAATGACACTCTCTACGGTCTCGGTGCTGGAGTGTGGACCAGGAAGATGAACACCGCCTACCGTGCCGGAAGAACCATCCAGGCCGGTCGTGTTTGGACCAACTGCTACCACGCCTACCCAGCTCACGCAGCATTCGGTGGCTACAAGTCATCCGGTATCGGCCGTGAGAACCACTTGATGATGCTCAAGCACTACCAGCAGACCAAGAACCTTTTGGTCAGCTACTCAGAGAACAAGCTGGGCTTCTTCTAAAAAAGGGGTTGCGGGTTGCGATTTATTCGCAACCCGCATTCCTTTATTCTTTATTTATCAGGAGGTTTCTAATGACTGAGTTGCCAACCAGAGTTGAGTTCACGCCAGAGTGTGAAGAGCTGCTGAGAGTGCTGGCAAAAAGAAATGGGCCGCTGATGTTCCACCAGTCCGGCGGCTGCTGTGACGGGTCTTCTCCAATGTGTTACCCAGCCGGTGAGTTTCGAACCGGCGGCTCTGATGTCTTGCTTCAGGAGATAACGGTCGATGGAGTTCCCGGGACAATCAAGTTTTGGATGTCTGCCGAGCAATTTGAATACTGGAAGCACACCCACCTGACCATCGATGTTGTTCCAGGTCGAGGTGGCGGATTCTCACTCGAATCAACCGAGGGCAAAAGATTCATCACTCGCTCCAGGATGTATAGCGAGCAGGAATGGGGACTATTGAAAGATGCCCATGTGCCAACTGGGCTAGAGGTTACCGCCTAGGTCAACTACCAGGCACTTGCCCCAACAACCAGGCCAACCAGGATCTCTAGGTTGATTCTGGAATCTGACATATCTTCAGTCAGAGCAAAAAACTCACCGTCTTCAGATGCAATTCGAACCACCAAGTCTCGAGATTCAATGTAATCAATTGCAGCCTGCTTGGTCATTCCAACCACCTGGCAGCCGACCAACTTGGTGTCGGCATGCTTTTCGGTGAACATCTGCTCAGAAGTGTCAATAAAGCAAAGCTCATTTGGTTTGTCTCTGATGCTTGAGACTTCGGCATTGCTGGCGCCGGTGATCAAACCCAAAACGAAGGCACCGGATGCTGCAAGCAACCCAATGATTCCAACCACCGCTGTTTGCTTAGCTGGCATAGTTTCCAACCAAACGGACTGCTCCGCCCCTAACGCCCTTAGCTTCAACCAAGTACTCGTCGGTTACAGAAACATCATCGGCTGAGCGAACCTCACCCAACTGCCAGGTCTTCACTCCTAGCGTGGTGATTGCTTCCGAAATTGCTGTGGCACTTTCTGGCCTCACTGCAACAGCAAAGCCAAGGCCAAGGTTCCAAGTTGACTCGAGGTCAAATAGGTCAATCGAACCAATATCTGCCATCACCCGGAACACCGGTTGCGGGCTCCAACTAGAACGATCAACATCCAAAACTGTATTTTGAGGCAAAACCCTAGAGAGGTTTGCGGCAATGCCACCGCCAGTGATGTGGCTCATGGTGGAAATTTTTCCCTGGAACCTGACATCAGCCAAAATCTTGTTCAGCACCCCGGTATAAAGGGCAGTTGGCTCTAGCAGCTCCTCGCCCAAAGACCTTCCAAACTCATCAAGGTGCTGGTTATAGTCAAGGCCCTGATCGGCAACGATCTTGCGAATCAGAGAATAGCCGTTGGAGTGCAGTCCAGAGGATTGCAGACCCAACACGACATCGCCCGGCCTAACTTGATCGGCCGAAAGAATTTTGCTCTTTTCGACTACACCAACCGCTGCTCCTGCGACGTCATATTCGTCTGGACCCAAGAGCCCCGGATGTTCTGCGGTTTCACCACCAACCAACGCAACATCCACCGCCTTGCAGGCATTAGCAATGCCGCGAACGATATCCGCAATCCTGGTTGGCTCGAGCTTTCCGCAGGCAATGTAATCGGTCATGAACAAACTGCGAGCGCCGGTGACCACAATGTCGTCGACCACCATGCCAACTAAGTCCTGACCAATTGTGTCGTGCTTGTCTAGGGCTTGAGCGATTGCCACCTTGGTGCCAACGCCATCGGTTGAGGTTGCCAGAATTGGGTGATCGTAGGACTTCAAGATGCTGCCGTCGATCATTCCAGCAAAGCCGCCGAAGCCGCCCAGCACCAGGTTGTTGTGGGTGGCCGAAACGGCCGCCTTCATTAGCTCTACTGCTTTATCGCCGGCTTCAGTATCAACACCGGATGCTGCATAGGGGTTAGCCATTATGGACATGCCCTTCTGCCTCGATAGTTGCCACCGATCGCTCCAGCAGATTCTTACCCAATCGCTCTTCAGCCGGAAGTTCAATTGGATACTTGCCGGTGAAGCAGGCGGTGCAGAGTTTCTCCTCGGGCTGATCAGTTGAAGAGACCATGCCCTCCTTCGAAAGATACCCAAGCGAGTCAGCGCCAATTGATTGGCGGACTTCCTCTATCCCAATACCTGAGGCAACCAGCTCGGCCCTCGAGGCAAAGTCAATTCCGTAGAAACAAGGCCAGGTAATCGGCGGACTAGAAATTCGAACATGAACCTCAGCCGCTCCAGCTTCCTTGAGCATCTTCACTAGCGCTCGCTGTGTGTTTCCACGGACGATCGAATCATCAACGACAACCAGGCGCTTGCCCGCTATTACCTCTTTCAGAGGATTTAGCTTCAGCCTGATGCCAAGTTGACGAATGGTCTGTGATGGCTGGATGAAGGTTCTGCCGACATAGGCATTTTTGACTAGTCCGTGACCGAAAGGGATTCCGGACTGTTCGCTATAGCCAATAGCCGCCGGTGTTCCAGATTCCGGGGTTGGCATCACTAGGTCTGCCTCCACTGGATGCTCCCTGGCTAGAGTCCGGCCCATTTCAACTCTTGATTCATAGACAACGCGACCACTGATGGAGGTGTCAGGTCTTGCTAGATAGACATATTCAAAAACACAGCCGGCTCTTTTTTCAGGAGCAAACTTGGAGGTTCTGATGCCATTTTCATCGATCGCAATCAGTTCGCCCGGTTCAATCTCTCGAACATAGCTGGCACCAACAATATCCAGGGCGGCACTTTCAGAAGCAACCACCCAGCCTCGCTCAAGTCTTCCCAGCACCAATGGCCTGACACCCTGTGGGTCTCTTGCCGCATAGAGGGTTCCCTCATCCATGAACACCAGGCAATAGGCACCCTTAACCTTTGGCAACAGCTCCAGTGCAGTCTGCTCCAGGCTGCTGTCTGGGTTTCCAGTTAAAAGTGCAGTCAAGACAGCGGTGTCTGTGGTGTTGCCACCGCGCAGTTCACTCTCGTGATCTGGATACCTCTGGTCCAATAGCTCCAACAGCTCGGCGGTGTTGGTTAAGTTGCCGTTGTGGCCGAGGGCGATTGTGCCGTAGGCAGTGCGACCAAGGGTCGGTTGAGCATTCCGCCAGTGCGAAGCCCCTGTTGTTGAATATCTGGTGTGACCAACGGCAATGTGGCCCTGAAGTGATTCAAGTGCTGACTCGTTAAAAACCTGTGAAACCAGACCCATGTCTTTGTAGACCAGAATCTTGTCACCGGTGCTGGTTGCAATACCGGCCGACTCCTGACCTCGGTGCTGCAAAGCATAGAGCCCGAAGTAGGTGAGTTTAGAAACTTCTTCACCGGGAGCCCAAACCCCAAATACACCGCACTGGTCCTGAGGACCCTTCTCCCCCGGGAGAATGTCATGATTTAGAAGACCGTCACCGCGGATCACTGAACTTCCTTGCTGGCCACAGCCCTCTTTGTTTTCCTAGATGAAATCAAGTCATAGGTAATAGCTGCAGCAACGCCCAGGCCAAGGCCCAAACTACCCAGTGCAACCAGCATCAGTCCCAACAGATTTTCATTGGTTCTGGTGGCCTCTGGGATAAAAAGATTCAAGACAAATGACAAAATCAAACCGATGGCCGCTCCGGTCAGAGCGAAAGCCAGCACCTTTGGTGCTCGGCGAATCTCTACCTCTTGATTTGCCTGGTCTTCAAAGTTGGTCACGGCTCAATATAACCATGTCTAATCACTCGCCATTGGCCCAATTCAGTGATTAGCCCTGAATCGGAAACACACTGAGAATTTCAGCGGCCTTTTCACCAGAAAAATTACTCCCCGGCATTGAAGCTGCTTTGCCTGGTTCCAGATCACCGCTGCACAGTTGCAAGAAAACCTCGGGGCTCAGCTCAACAACATTCGGTGGTGTTCCACGCCGATGGTTCATTCCCTCAATGCACTGCACCGCTCCGTATGGTGGCACACGCAGTTCAACCGATCCGCCCGGGTGATTTAGGGAAATTTTCTGAAGCAGGTATCTGACTGCGGTCGGAAGTTGATTCTCAAGATCAGAAAGAGCAGCAAGCCCGTCCTGCTCGGAGATCAACTTTTTGCCCATCGTTCAATTATCGCAACCAAGCAACAACCTAGCTGGTTAGTAAACTCACCAGCATGAGAATCCTTGTTGTTGGAACCGGTGCCAGAGAGCACGCAATCGTCAAGGCCCTAATCAGGACCGGAACCGATCCCAAAGACATCGTCTGCGCCCCCGGCCATGAATACATTGCCAAAGAGGTCGAGGGTAGAGATTCAGTC
>CAZBTW010000017.1:0-10703 GCA_964494925.1 uncultured Aquiluna sp. | reverse complement strand
TGTTGTCTTCGATGCGAAGCAGGAAGCAGGAGACGAACTCGCCGCGCTGCTTCTTTCCGCAGTTCAAGAAGGTTGGGGTTGCTGGCTGGAACCTTCCGGAGATGATCTCCTCGACCATTGAAACTGCGATTTCTTCATTGCCCTCGGCAAGTGCTAGAGCAACCATCACGACTCGGTCCTCGAAGCGCTCTAGGTAACGCTCGCCATCAAAAGTCTTTAGCGCGTAGCCGGTGTAGAACTTATAGGCACCCATGAAAGCGTCAAAACGGAACTTCTTGGAGTAGGCCAGCTTCTCAAGTTCTTCGATGAACTCAAAGCGGTACTGGTCCAGGATCTCTGGCTCGTAGTACTCGTTCTCAACCAGGTAGTCCAGGCGTTCTTTTAGAGAGTGGAAGAACACCGTGTTCTGGTTCACGTGGTCTAGGAAATACTTGCGAACAGCAAGCTTGTCTTTTTCAAGCTGCATCTTTCCTTCAGTATCCCAAAGGTTGATCATTGCGTTTAGCTCGTGATAGCTCATCGCATTGTCAATGCCAGTCTTGCCGGTCTCAACTCCGTTGTCGTCTAGTTCTACTACCTGGTTAGCCACAGCTGTTCCAGCCTTTCTCTAACTTGTTCGATGTCGTCTGGTGTGCCCAGCAGTTCTGCTTTATACAAAAGCGGAACTCCGAGCTTGGCGGCTACCAGGTCTCCGGCTAGTCCATAGGAGGAGCCGAAGTTGGTGTTCCCTGTTGCAATCACGGCACGCACGTGTTTGCGGTTTGCAGGATTATTCAAGAACTTGATTACCTGCTTTGGAACAGTGCTCTTGTCATCCCCGGAACCATAGGTTGGAACAACTAGAACACTTTCGCCCTCGTGAATGAAGCTTGCTGCCTCATCGGTCTTGAGGGGGATTCGAACACTTTCGTATCCGAGCTTCTCGACAAATCGCTTGGTGTTCTCCGAAACTGAGGAGAAATAAACGACGTCGAACATCTCACACCTTCTTAGGCGCTGAGAGACTGAATGCGGTCCATGCGGAAACCACTCCAGTGGTCTTCGCCAGAAACAACTACTGGAGCTGCGGTGTAACCAAGGGTCTTTACCATCTCAAGGGCAACAGGATCCTGGCTCATGTCAACCTCGTCGTAGTCGATCTGGTTGCGCTGAAGCATGCGCTTGGTGCTGTCGCACTGCACACAAGCTGGAAGTGTGTAAACGGTAACCGCCATCGGTCGTCTCCTTGAGTCCCCACAGGCCTTCTTTGGCCTTATTTTTGTCAAAATTTAGGTGAATTTCTTGCGAATTTCAGAATCCCCATAGTAGCACTTAACCACTACATCTAGTGTCGAAACACGAAAAACTTCACTTATTTAGTTATTTCTTGAACATTAACCCATAAGTTGAACTTTAGGTCGTTTGATTTTCCCGCGTGTCGCGGACATTTTAGAAAAAACAATGAAATCTATCTTCTACGTCTTGTAGAATGAAGGCAGATTTGCAGCAAAATTCAACATAAAGTCAGGAAATCTAATGAAGAGAATCGCAGTACTACTGGCCTCGGTCTTGCTTTTGGCTGGCTGTGCACCGGCTCAACAGGTGGAGATTTCAGATGCCTGGATTAAATCTGGCGAAATGAACGTTGAAGGTGGCATGACTGCCGTCTACGGAACGATTACCAACAAGACCAATAGCGACATCGTCTTCATTGGCGGACAAACCGCAATTGCTGGCCTGGTTGAGGTTCACGAAATGGCGATGATTGATGGCCAGATGAAGATGCAGCAAATTGAGGGCGGTCTCACAATTCCAGCTGGCCAGACTGCAGTTTTGGAGCCGGGTGGAAACCACCTGATGTTGATGCAGCTAACCGGCGATGTTTTGGCCGGAGACTCTGTAAGCGTGGAATTTATATTTGAAGGTACTGATTCAGTTACCTTGGATGATGTAATCGCCAAACCAGCTGAGGGTGGCGACGAAGAATATCACTCCGAAGAAATGGAAATGAGTAACTAGTTTGGTCACACGCAGAGGCTTTCTTGGATCTGGGGCAGCTGCGGCTGCCTCCGGCCTGGTTGGTGTGGCCGGTGGCTCAGCAGCGGCAACCGTCATCACGAATCAGAATCAAGAGACTTTTGCAGCCAAGAGGGAACTGAGCTTCCGCGGCAATCATCAGATGGGTATCGAAGCCGACCTGCAGGCTGTGACCAATTTTGTGTCACTGGATATCAAACCAGAAACCGACAGGGCTTCGATGCTGCGGTTCATGAGCCTAATCACCGATGACATCGAAAGGCTTGCTTCCGGCCAACCAGTGCTGGCTGATCCCGCACCTGAACTTGCAATTGGTGCAGCAAGGTTCTCTGCCTATGTGGGTTTCGGTCCTTCCCTTTTTCGAAAGCTGGGCCTTGAGTCGCTGCAGCCAGAAGGGTTTGCTGAACTACCTGAGTTCAAAGTAGATCGACTCCAACCAGAATTCTCCGGTGGGGACGTGCTGATCCACATTGCTGCCGATGATCCAATTGTTTTGGCTCATGGGACCAGGGGGCTAGTTCGAGATTCGATGCCCTTTGCAACCGTGCGCTTCGTTCAGTCGGGCTTCGCTCACACTCCGGGCATGGTTCCGGCCGGCATCACCCACAGGAACCTCATGGGTCAGGTTGATGGCACCGCCAATCCAAAACTGGGAACCGAAGATTTCAACCAGGTGGTTTGGATTGATAGCGGACCCAGTTGGATACAGGGTGGAACGCTGTTGGCTTTCCGCAGAATCGCTATGCAGCTGGACACCTGGGACCAGCTTGGAACCACCAGTAAAGAAGAGGTCATTGGCAGAAAACTCTCCAATGGAGCTCCGCTTACTGGAGAAAAAGAGTCCGACACCCCGGATCTAGCTGCCAGACATCCAAATGGCTTGACCGTTATTCCAGACTTTGCTCACATTCGAAGGGCAGCTCCGGGAGCCGAGGGTGAACGAATTTTCCGCAGGCCATTTTCTTATGATGCCGGCATTTCAAAATCAGGTTCGGTGGACGTTGGCCTGCTCTGGACTGCCTATAACCGAAACCTGGAGACACAGTTCATCCCAATTCAGCGCAGGCTGGATGAGCTGGACCTGCTAAATAGCTGGACGGTTCCAATTGGGTCGGCGGAGTTTGCAATTGCTGGAGGACCTGGACCAGGCGAAGTTATCGCCGAGGGACTATTCTCTTAGGGTGTCTGAGACCAAACCCCACAAGATTCGCGGCCGAGTTATAGATTCTGGCGACCAACTTTCTAAGAAGTTGCTGCTGAGCTATATCGTAATTTTGGCGCTGGCTATGAGCCTGATTCCATATTCCATCGACCCCTACCTACCGGCATTCCCAGAGGTTGCTGACTTCTTTGGGGTTCCAAATGGAACAGTTCAGGCTTCTCTGACCGGTGTGACGGTCGGAATTGCCCTTGGGCAATTGGTCATCGGACCGCTGTCCGATGCTTTTGGTCGAAGGCCATTGATTCTTGCGGCAACCTTTGGTTTTGGTCTGAGCGCGACTCTGGCCTTTTTCGCACCCAACTTTGAAGTCTTTTTGTTGCTGCGCTTCGCGATGGGTTTCTTTGCAGCCGGAACCGATGTGGTTTCCAGGGCTATTGTTCGTGACCTCTACAAGGGCCAACCTATGCAGCAGATGTTGGCCAGGGTGTTCTTGATTCAGTCACTGTCGCCGATCATTGGCCCAATTATCGGTTCCCAGGTCACTGAGGTGGCGCCATGGCAAACGGTGTTCTTAGTATTCGGTTTCACGGGCCTTGCCCTTGCTTTCTTTGCTCACCGGATGCTGATTGAAACCTTGCCGATTGCTAAAAGGCGCTCCAGCACACCACTTGGTTTGGCAAGAGGCTACAAGGCTGTTTTGAAGGATCGGGTCTATATCGGCCTGATGATATTCGGAGCCTTCCAGCTCTCGGCGTTGTTTGCATATCTAAACACCGTGCCATTTTTGTTCCAGGATGGGTTTGGCCTTTCAGCCAGTGACTTTGGGTATTGGGTTGCAGCAAACTCCTTTGCCTCCTACATCGGAGTTCAGGTTGGCGCCTATGCCGCAAGAGTTATTAAGGGTCAGTGGCTACTGGCTATTTATTCGACGCTCGGGATTTTGATTGGGCTCGGTTTGTTTGTCACCTCAGGTTCTGGGTTGCTCGTGGCAGAGGGCTTTTTCATGCTGCAGTTGTTTATTTTCGGTGCTGGAATCACCACGATTCCAACCATTGCGCTTTATAACCACGGCTCGGAGGCTGGAACAGCCGCATCGCTGCTGGGTGTTGTGAACTTCACCACCACCAGCATCATCTCGGTTGTCTATGGTTTTTTGAACACCGATTCCAGCCATGACATCGGCATTTTGATTGCGATTCTATTCACTGTTTCGCTTGCTAGCCTGATCTTTATCACTAGGCCCTGGAAGGTTCCAGACCTTAGGAAGTCAAACTAGCTCTTTTTTGCTTTGCGGCCCTGGGACAGGTAGGCGCCAAGTAATACCAGCAGCGCTCCAACCGGTTCATACCAGTGCAGGCCCTCGGATAGTAAGAGCACTCCCCAGAAGGTTGCAATCACCGGGTTGGTATAGGTGACGGTTGCTGCCACAGCGCTACCAGCCTTTGCAACCACCTGATGGAATAGCCAGTAGGCAATACCACTTCCCAAGACTCCCAGCATCAATAGCGACCCGGCACTATAGAAAGTCGGTGCTGCTATGAACAGTGGTCCGGTCAGCAGGTAGACCGGGAGCAGAATGATTGCGCTGGTTAGAACCTGAACCGATGCTGTTGCTGTTGGGGGCAACTGCATCGGTGTTACAAACTTTCGTAAATATGGTGCGCCAATTCCGTATGAAAGCGAGGCCAGAAGTAGCGCCAGAATCGCAATCGGTTCGCTGTCACCAAATCCTTGCCAAACACCCAGGGTGATGCCAACTCCGACCAGGCCTATTAGCAGACCAACAACGGCAGTGGATGACTGCCGCTGAGCCCTAAACAAAGTGGTGGTTGCCAAAAGCGTGAACAGCGGGGTTGTTGCGTTCAGAATCGCAGCCAAGATGCTGGTTGTGTATTGCTGGGCAAATGCAAACATCGTGAATGGAAAAGCGGACATGAAAAAGCCAGCAACAGTCAGGTGTAACCACTGGCTAAGTTTTTTAGGAAGCTTGTGTCCGAGGCTGTAGGTAATGATGATCATCGCTGTGGCGCCCAGCAGCACCCGCCAAAATGCAACACCAACTGCGGTTGTTAGCTCCAGTGATAGCTCAATGAAAAGAAAGCTAGAGCCCCAAATCAGGGCCATTGGTATGAACCTGATTACCCAGGAATCGCGCAAGCTATCGAGTCCTAGTCAGTTTGAATCTCGGATTTATCTCCAGACCAGAGGGTGTGGAAAGTGCCTGGAAGATCAATGCGCTTATAGGTGTGAGCACCAAAGAAATCGCGCTGACCCTGCACCAGTGCAGCCGGTAGACGCTTCGCCCGCAGGCCATCAAAGTAGCTCAAAGACGAGGCAAATGCAGGAACTGGGATTCCGGCCAAGCTCGCCTTGCTAACAACCTCGCGCCAGCTGGCAGCAGCCGACTCGATTGCTTCGGTGAAGTAGTCGTCAAACAGCAATGAAACCAGCTGTTCGTTCTTGCCATAGGCATCGGAGATTCGGTTCAGGAACTGTGCTCGGATGATGCAGCCTCCACGCCAGATCTTGGCAACGGAGCCCAGGTTGATGTCCCAACCAAACTCCTTTGCTCCGGCCCTAATTGCATCGAATCCTTGGGCGTAGGCAACGATCTTTGATGCGTAGAGCGCCTTGCGAACGCTCTCAACAAATGCATCCTGATCAGTGATGTCCCAGGCGGTTGTGCCGGCACTGAACTCTGGTGCAGCGGCACGCTGCGCTGCCTGTGAGGAAAGCGATCTTGCGAAAACAGCCTCGGCAATCCCGGAAACTGGAGTGCCTAGATCCAGAGCACTCTGCACTGTCCAGACACCGGTTCCCTTGGAACCGGCAGCATCCAGAATGACATCAACCAGCGGCTTGCCGGTCTTAGCGTCAACCTGTGCCAGCACCTCCGATGTGATCTCAATCAAATAGCTTTCGAGCTCACCCTTGTTCCATTGCCCAAGAATTTCTGAAATTGCTGCCGGCTGAAGCCCTGCAGCCTGGCGAAGAATGTCATAGGCCTCGGCTATCAGCTGCATGTCTGCATATTCGATTCCGTTGTGAATCATCTTCACAAAGTGACCTGCGCCATCGGTGCCAACGTGGGTAACGCAAGGCTCACCCTCGGCAACTGCAGCAATTGAGGACAGAATTGGGCCGAGGGTCTGATATGACTCCTTGGTGCCTCCAGGCATGATCGAAGGGCCCTTTAGTGCTCCCTCTTCACCGCCGGAAATGCCGGCGCCCACAAAGTGAATGCCTTTTTTAGAAACTTCTTTTTCGCGTCGGATGGTGTCGGTGTAGAGAGCATTGCCGCCATCGACGATGATGTCGCCTGCTTCGAAGCGCTCAGTGAGCGCATCAATCACAGCGTCGGTTCCGGCACCAGCCTGAACCATGATGATTGCAGTTCTTGGAGAGGTAAGTGAATTCACGAACTCATCGATGGTTTCACTGGCGATGAAGTTTGCCTCTGGGTGCTCTGCTACTAGGGCTTTGGTCTTATCAACGGAACGGTTGTAGATGGCTACGCTGTTTCCTTCGCGTGAGGCCAGGTTTCTAGCAAGGTTAGAACCCATCACTGCAAGTCCGACCACACCAATGTTTGCCTTTGACATGTAATAAGGCTCCTGTTTCTTATAGGGAATTACCGCACACCGTTGGGCTGAAGATTTCCTTTAGGTTAGCGCATTTCTAGCTAGGGCTTGAGTGCGGCGGTGATGATTTCCACAAAGCGGTCCACGTCTTCTGGCGTGGTGTCAAAGGCACACATCCAGCGGACTTCATGCAGTTCCAGGTTCCAGTCATAGAAGTGAACCTGTTTCCTGATCTCTTCGGCTTTAGCCGGGTCAAGAATTGCAAACACTGCATTGGCATCGGTTGGGTTTGTAAACTTCAAGCCGGCAATCTCACCACTGGCAATCTTTGCTTCCAGCTTGGAGCGCAGCACTGTTGCCATATCGTTTGCATGCTTGGCAGACCGCAACCCAAGTCCGTTTTCAAACAGTGCCAGCAGCTGCACCGAAGCAAACCGCATCTTTGACATCAGCTGCATTGACATCTTGCGCAAATAAAGCAGCCCATCGACCGCATCGGGGTTTAGAACCACGACCGCCTCGGCCGCAATCAGGCCGTTCTTGGTTCCGCCAAGGCTGACAACATCAACCCCGACATCAGTGGTGAATTCTCTAAAGCTCACACCAAGGCTTGCAGCTGCATTCCAAAGCCTTGCACCATCCATGTGAAGTAGCAGATTGTTCATGTGGCAGTAGTCAGCAATCGCCTTTACCTCCGCCGGGGTATAAACCGTGCCGAGCTCAGTGCTTTGTGTGATTGAGACAACCATTGGCTGAGCTCGGTGCTCAAAGCCAATGTCGTAAACCTGGGTCGCTATCGATTCCGGGGTTAGCTTGCCGTTTTGATGCTGAACATTGAATAGCTTCAGACCACTCACACGTTCCGGGGCACCACCCTCGTCGGTTTCAATGTGTGCAAGGTTGGAGCAGATCACAGCTCCCCAGCGAGGCATCATGGCCGTCAGCCCAACAACGTTTGCCCCGGTTCCGTTGAACACCACAAAGGTCTCGGCCTGGTCACCGAACTCCTGTTTGATTTTGGCCTCGAGAGCCTTGGTGTATTGGTCGTAACCATAGGCGCTCTGATGGCCATGGTTGGCATCCTGAATCGCAGCCAACACCTCATCGTGGACGCCTGAATAGTTGTCGCTGGCAAAACTTCGCCACGATTTGTCGTGAATAGCCATCCGGGCCTCCCTTGATTCAATAGTGAGACTAATACCTGATTGAATCCCACCGTCGCAGCCAATTCTGGCTGCAACCAGCAGGCTACAACAGGAGTAGCCTAGAGACATGGCTAGAAGTATTTATGTGGCCTCGGTTGAGGGCCACACCGCCAAATCAGTCGTGGCGCTGGGTGTGCTAGAAGCACTCAAGCTCAAATACAAGAAAATCGGCATCTTTCGGGCAGTTGTCCCAATGCGAGACACTAAAGACCGGGTGCTGGAACTACTGCTGGCAAACCTCCCCAATAAGTTGAGCTACGAATCGGCCATTGGAGTTGGCTATCAAGAGCTGCATGACTCTCAAGATAAGGCTCTGGAAATCATCGCTGAGCGATATCAAAAACTTGCCGACACTTGCGATGCAGTTTTGATTATCGGCTCCGATTACACAGATGTTGCAGCTCCAGCTGAGCTTTCCTTCAATGCCAAGGTGGCGGCGAACATCGGTGCCCCGGTGCTGCTAGTAGTCAATGGCCGTGAGGTTGATTCAAGCGATGAACACCTGGGTCAGGCAGAGCCAAGAACTGGCAAGCAGATTGCTCAAATCTCAGAGATAGCAGCCAGAGAGGTTCAGGAGTATCACGGAACCCTGTTGGGTGTGGTGGTAAACCGCGCAGAAGAAAACCAGCTCGATCGAATCAAGCAGCTCGTGGTCAAGTCAACCGGGACCAGCAATGTCTTCGTGGTTCCAGAAGATCCATATTTGGTTGCGCCAAGGCTAAGCGAGATACAGGCAGCCATTTCCGGCAAGCTCGTTTTTGGATCGAAAGATCGCCTTGATTCGGCAGCACTTGATGTTGTGGTGGCGGCCATGTCGGTTCCTAATGTGCTGTCGCGCCTGATGCCAGGGGCTGTAGTTGTGGTGCCGAGTGACCGCACTGATGTGCTTTTGGCGCTGATGATGGCAGACAGTTCCAACACCTTCCCAAAACTTGCCGGAATAGTTCTCAACGGTGGCTTTGAAATGCCCTCAACCATTAGGGATCTCATCAAGGGACTCAAGCCCACGCTCCCGGTGATTGAGGTTTCGGCTGGGAGCTTTGACAGCACCATGGGAGTTATCCAAACCCGCGGAACAGTTTCGGTTAAAGATACAGAGAAGACCACAAGGGCAATCAAGCTGGTTACCAAGCATGTTCCCAAGGCGGCGCTCGCAAAATTGATCGAGTCCTGCCAGGTGAGCGTTGTGACGCCACTGATGTTCGAGCAGCAGTTGGCCAAGCGGGCAGCAGCAAAGCCGCAAACTATTGTTTTGCCAGAGGGCAGCGACGATCGAATCTTGCAGGCAGCCGCTGAAATTCTGGAATCCAAGGTCGCCAAGTTGATCATCCTTGGCAAGAAAACCGATATTCAAACCCGGGCGAAGCAAATGGGCCTAAATCTTGCCGGCGCCCAAATCATAGATCTTGAGACATCTGCGCTTGTGAAGCGCTTCGCAAAGACATATGCCGAACTGCGTGCCCACAAGAATGTCAGCATGGAGCAGGCGCTGGAAAAAATGACGGATGTTTCCTATTTCGGCACCATGCTGGTTCATACCGGACAGGCAGATGGAATGGTTTCTGGAGCCGCCCACACCACCGCTCACACCATCACCCCAAGTTTTGAAATCATCAAAACCTCACCGGGGGTCGTTTCAGTGTCGAGTGTTTTCCTGATGGCCCTTGAAGATCGAGTGGTTGTCTATGGCGATTGCGCGGTGATACCAGAACCAAGCGTGGAACAGCTTGCTGACATAGCCATTTCATCGGCGGCAACCGCAACTAAGTTCGGCATTGAACCTCAGGTTGCAATGCTCTCCTACTCAACCGGCGAATCAGGAACTGGCCAAGAAGTTGATCGGGTCAGGGCTGCAACAAAACTTGCCAAGAAGCTAGCACCCAAGATCTCCATAGAGGGCCCAATTCAGTTTGACGCTGCAGTCGATGCATCGGTTGCTCTGGCAAAGCTGCCCGGGTCCAGCGTCGCCGGCAAGGCAACCGTGTTTGTTTTCCCAGACCTCAATACCGGAAACAACACCTATAAGGCCGTGCAGCGAACCTCGGGAGCACTAGCAATTGGTCCGGTGCTGCAGGGATTAAATAAACCGGTCAATGACCTATCGCGCGGAGCCAGTGTCAAAGACATTGTGAATACCATCGCCATCACAGCCATCCAGGCCCAGGGGTAATTGCCATGAAGCCAATCTTGGTTGTTAATTCTGGCTCCAGCTCGTTGAAATATCAGGTGCTGGATGCCGATACTGGTCAGTCACTACTGGCCGGATTAATCGAGCGGGTTACCGACCATCAGGAAGCCTTTGCAACAATGCTTCAGGAGCTAGATGACACCCAGTTTGAGATCAAGGCAGTTGGTCATCGAGTCGTTCATGGCGGAGCGAAGTTTTCCAAACCAAGCTTGATCACCACCGAGGTCGTTTCTGAAATAGAGCAACTGGTGCCACTAGCTCCACTTCACAACCCCGGGAATCTGAGCGGCATCAAAGCTGCGCTAAAGGCATTCCCGGGATTGCCACAGGTTGCAGTATTTGACACCGCCTTCCATCAAACCATGCCGGCTAGCTCCTATAGCTATGCGATTGATGCAAAGCTGGCAGCCGAACACGGTGTTCGTAAGTATGGCTTTCATGGCAGCTCTTATGCCTATGTCGCAAAGCAAACTGCAGCTTTTATTGGCAAAGATGCAGAGGAGCTAAATGCAGTGATTCTGCACCTCGGGAATGGAGCATCAGCTTGTGCA
>CAZBTW010000016.1:0-10818 GCA_964494925.1 uncultured Aquiluna sp. | reverse complement strand
CATCTACTTCCGTGAGCCAGGCGGGGTGTTGTTTGAGATTGCAACCGATGACCCTGGTTTCGCCATTGATGAGCCGCTTCTAGAGTTGGGCAAATCCTTGAAGTTGCCACCCTGGCTTGAGCCATCCCGCGAGCAAATTCAGCAAGCACTACCGCCACTTAGAAACGAGCAGTAAATGGCAAACAACGATCTATCCCGTCCGCACTACTTTGAGCAGGGGTCATCAGATAGAACCCTGCTGCTGCTTCATGGAACCGGTGCAGATGAGCACGATTTAATAAATCTTGGCCGCGCTCTGGACCCCTACGCATCGCTGCTAAGCCCACGCGGAATGCATCTGGAATCGGGCATGAACAGGTTCTTTGAACGATACCCGGACGGAACCTTCAATGAAGATTCTGTTATTCAGGCGGCAGTTGAATTGGCAGAATTCTTGAGTAGTGCCATTGACCACTACAAACTCAAAGCTGACAACGTTGTTGCCGTTGGGTTCAGTAATGGCGCAAATACCGCTGCAGCGTTGCTCGTGAAATACCCGAAACTACTCAAGGCAGCTGCTCTGTTTGGGTCCACTAAACCACTGAAAGAAATTGAACCGGTTGACCTTGCGGGCAAGCGAGTTTGGCTTGCAAATGGCGATTTTGATTCTTATGCACCGGTTGCAGCCAGTGAAGCCTGGGTGGCCGAGCTTGCCAGCTTCGGTGCTGACACCAAGTGGTTACGCCATGGCGGTGGGCACCAGATCTCTGGCGAGCACGTTGCAGAAATAGCCCAAGCGCTCACTGAATCAGCCTGATTACCGTAATCTGCAGTAATGAGTGATTTGAATGAGGTTGGGGCAGCTGACAATTGGCGCTGCTGGCTTTGCGATAAGCCAGTGGACCCAGACATGTCGGTGAACAACGACCTTGGTCCAAGCGTTGATAGTTACGGGGCAGTCAGGGTGAAAAAGGGTGCTGATTTCGTAGAGCGATTGGCCCATCGCCAGTGCAACACGATGAAGGGCAAAATCTCACCGGTTGTTCCCTGGCGAGACGACCTATTGGTTGTTGACCCGTCACCAATTTTCGAAACCGTCGAACGACTTCGAAAAAAGGGCGGTAGAGAAATTATTGTTCGCTGCTTGGATCAGGCAGGCGCCGAGGAAACCTCAGAATGGCTATTGGATCGACTTGGCCGACTGGCACCTGAAATGTCTTTTGAAACCCAGATTAGTTCCGGTGCCGGTCAGTTCATGATTGCCCTGAGGCTTGCCTAGTAACCGTGCCGATCAGGTTGGTTCCGGCACTGAGGGTGTTGTAAATGGTGCCCTGTTTTTGAAGGTTTTTGTGAAGCAGTTCTAGTCGGTGATCTGACTCAGTGGTTCCGATAATCAGCCCGTAACGCACTTCTGAGAGTCTTGCTTGATCCTCAGGCCTATCAGCCTCAAGCATTACCTTCACGCTGGAATAGTCAAAGTTCAGAGTTGGAGCTAATCGCTCAATTCCCTTTATGAAACAAGCTGCCTGGGCAGCCAACAGAAGTTCCACCGGATTTAGAGCGTCTTTTCGACCTGCAATGCTGGTGTCCAGCGTGAGGGTAGTTTCCTTGGAAGTTAGCGTGGAGCCAGAACCATCAACGCGATTGGCTTGAACTTCAAATCTCAGCATGAACCAAGACTAGTCAGGCTAGATGAATTCGCAATTGTTAGAGGTTGTTGGCTTCCAATGAAGTGGCAGTGAGCTTTTGCCCCATCTCAATCATTTGCTTGGCCTTATGAAACTCGAGTGTGCCACAGGCATCAATAGGGATTGCAACCACTAGGTCTGGTCGGTGTTTCTTGAATTCAATCTCGGTCAATTTCTGTTGCATGGTCTGAACCGACATCAGCATGACATCGGCTGAGGTAATCGATCGCGGCACGTCATTGATTATCTTTTCCAACGGTGTCTCTTCAGCTGGTTTCACGATGTTCTGAATTCTGGTGTCAACGCCAAGCTGCTTGGCCAGTTTTCGGTTGCTTGGCTTCCCGGCGATTTCGGTGACCATCTCTCTGGATGCTTTCACAGTCCGACTGAGGAAGTGCTCGGAAATTTCCTTTTCAAACGGATTGCTGATCCTGCCGCGGGCTAAATCAATTGCAATTATTCTCTTGGCTCGAACATTTGCAAGCGGTGCCACTGGAACTGGGTTCACCATGCCACCATCAGCTAAAAGCTGCCCGTCTATCATTACCGGAGTTATGACACCCGGAATTGCCACCGATGCTCTTAGGGCAAGAGTTGCAGGGCCAGATTGAAACAACACCTCTTTGTTTTCAAGTAGGTCTGTTGCAACCGCGGTGAATGGAATCGGAAGGTCTTCGATTTGGACACCCTCTAGAAGGCTATCCACCACATTCAGGATTCTCTCGGCCCTGATTGCTCCAGCTTTTCCGACGCTGAAGTCCATCAGACCAACTACATCCAGGGCCGTTAGTTTTCTGGCCCATTTCTCAAACTCACCCAGCTTCCCGGCGGCATAGATTGCCCCCACGACTGCCCCCATTGAGGTGCCGGCTATGGCGGTTATCTCCAGCCCGCGACTTTCTATTTCTCGAATTGCGCCGATGTGGGCATAGCCTCTGGCACCCCCACCACCCAATGAGAGGGCCACTGTGTTGCGCTTTGCTAAAAACATTTCTTACTCCTAGTTTTAGGCTACTTGGTTATGGTTTCTTCGTCGGGGAGGTGTTCATGGTCATCAGCGAAGTTTTAGCAATTTTCATGACACAGCAAATCCACACCTTGATGAATTAGATTGACTATGTGGACAGAAAGGCAAGGGCGTGAACAAGCTGCAGAATTTCCTATCAAAGTTACCCCACCCTGTCCGATGGACCCTAGTGCTAATTCTTGGCACAGTCTTTCTGCTAATGGGCCTTGTCATGATGGTTACCCCCGGACCCGGGCTGCTGTTTATTTTCTTCGGCCTTACCATTCTTGCCATCGAAATTGAGTGGGCTCGAGAGCTCAACAAGCAGGGTCTCCAAGGACTAGAAAAAATAGTCGCTAAGCTCAAGTCGGTTTTTCGGAAGAAGCCAAAGAGCTAGACCATTCGAGTCAGGCAACTGATGGCACGACTCTAAATACATAGTTCAGTAAATACTGGCGGAGAATAGGGGATTCGAACCCCTGAGGGCTTGCACCCAACACGCTTTCCAAGCGTGCGCCATAGGCCACTAGGCGAATTCTCCAAGGTCCACCAGTCTAGCTGAGTAGATAGCGGTGTGGAAACAACAAGCCATAGCCTTTAGACTTGCCATGACTCCTCGTGTGGCGTCATCTTGGCTAATCCCCCAGGATCGAAAGATAGCAAGGGTAACTGAGCTCTGACGGGTGCACGGGGGGTCACTTTTTTTGCGGGAAGCTTTTCTAAGTCCTTTTGTTTTATTTATTGGACTGAGGAGAATAAATGAAGCTGACCCCAACTAATCGCAAATTTATTGGTTTTATGTCGGGCCCCTGGGGCCGCGCATTGCGCGGTGTAATGGGGGTGTTTCTGGTATTTCTAGCCCTCACAAACTTGGGTTGGAGCCTTTTGTGGTTGCCGCTGGGATTGCTGATGATTGCCACCGGGCTTATGAACTACTGCCCAGCTGGGCTGCTCTTTCCACAGTGGCGAAAAGAGCAACAACTGCTCGCAAATTACCCAAGTTACAAACTAAAGAAATAACCATCCCCAGGCTGGGCAAAGTAGTCGGCCAAAGCAATTAGGCTTGCATGGTGACCACAGCCCTATATCGACGCTATCGACCGGAGAGTTTTGCCGAGCTAATTGGCCAAACCCAGGTGACCGATCCGCTTCGAGCTGCGCTCAAAGCAGATCGGGTAAATCACGCATATTTATTCTCAGGCCCGCGTGGTTGCGGTAAGACAACCAGCGCCAGAATTCTGGCGCGTTGTCTGAATTGCAAAGAGGGGCCCACTGACACCCCATGCGGTAAGTGCGACAGCTGCATTGAGCTTGCCAGAGGTGGTTCTGGGTCATTAGATGTTGTTGAAATTGACGCTGCCAGTCACAACGGTGTTGATGATGCCAGGGATTTGAGGGAGCGAGCAATCTTTGCCCCAGCCCGAGACCGCTACAAGATCTTCATTCTTGATGAGGCTCACATGGTCACCCCGCAGGGCTTCAATGCGCTGCTCAAAATTGTTGAAGAACCACCAGAGCACGTGAAGTTTATTTTCGCCACAACCGAGCCTGAGAAGGTAATCGGAACCATTCGCTCGAGAACTCATCACTACCCGTTCCGACTGGTGCCACCTGCTGAATTGTTGGAATATCTGGGCCAAGTGCTCGAATCCGAAGGCTTCAGTGCCGAGGACGGGGTGATGCCACTAGTGGTTAGAGCATCCGGCGGCAGCGTGCGAGATGCGCTGTCACTGTTGGATCAACTGATTGCCGGCAGTGATGACAAAACCATTCAGTATCAAAGAGCAGTAAACCTGCTTGGCTTTACCCATGACGAGCTAATGGCTGAGGTAATCGAAGCTTTTGCGGAACTTGATGCAGCCATGGCTTTCAGTGCCGTGGATAAGGTGATTCAATCCGGTCAGGATGCTAGAAGATTTCTAGAGGATCTGCTGGAGCGTTTGCGCGATCTAATGCTTATTTCATCGCTCGGAGATGGTGCAAAAGCTATCCTCAGGGGAATCGGCCCAGAGCAGTTTGATTTGCTATCTATTCAGGCAAATCGCTTTGGTTTGGGAGACCTTACCCGGGCTGCAGAGGCAACCTCGAAAGCACTTTCAGACACTGGTGCTTCATCAAACCCTCGTCTTCAACTGGAGCTACTGTGTGCCAGGGTTCTAGCCCCTGTTAGTCAGCCTGCAATCAAGGCACTGCATGAAAACCAAGCAGCACCCCAAGCACCCAGTCAGACTGCCGCTGCGGCATCTAAACCAGCAGCAAAGCCAGCAGTAAAGCCAGTCGCTGCACCCGCTCCGGCAGAAACAAAAGCGCCAGAGGAAGCTGTTCCAGAAGCAGAGACAGCCAAGACCGAAGTGAAACAACCGTCTCCTGCAGCTGAAAAGCCAAAGTCTGCACCAAAGCGAGAGCTTTCCACGGCTTCGATGAAGGCAGCATGGCCAGAGATCCTTGAAATTCTTGCTAAGCAATCTCGCTCAGCTTGGGCGGTTGCCTTCACAACCAAGGTTCTGGATTACCAGGACGATGTTCTGACGTTGTTGTTCCAAAGCCAGAATGATGTCGATGCCTTCAAGGGATCTCAAGGGGCGGCAGAGGTGTTGCGTCAGGTGATTAATGAGCAGTTCGGCGTGACAGTGAAGTATCGAGCCAAGGTCGCTGAAGCAGCAGAGAGACCAGCACCGGTTGTACAGACAGAAGCGCCAGAACCGGAAGAATTTACAACCGAGGAAGAGATAGAGAATCAAGATCCTCCGGAAGCTCCAGCTCCGATTGTCGACAAGGAGCAGGCGGAGCAAGCTGGAGAGTTTGTGCTTCGTGAGGTGCTAGGTGCAACACCAATTAAGGCTGACGAAGACTGATGTATGACGGCGTAATTCAAGAATTAATTGACCAGCTCGGCAAGCTTCCAGGAATCGGTCCAAAATCCGCGCAGCGCATTGCCTTCCACCTCATCGAAACCGACAGCCAGGTGGCGCTAGAGCTTGCGGATGTGCTTCGTGAAGCCAAGGAGAAGGTCAGATTCTGTCAGACCTGCGGAAACGTGTCAGAGGATGAGCAGTGTTCAATCTGTGTTGACCCGAGGCGAGAGCTGAGCTCGATTTGCGTGGTTGAGGATTCAAAGGACATCAATTCAATCGAGCGCACCAGAGAGTTCAGAGGTCGCTATCACGTGCTTGGGGGAGCAATCTCGCCAATTGCAGGAATTGGTCCAGATCAACTGCGGATTCAAGATCTGATGAAGCGCCTTGCTGACCCGGAAATTAAAGAAGTCATCATCGCGACTAACCCGAACCTTGAGGGCGAGGCCACCGCCACCTATTTGATTCGGCTACTGGGCTCCATGGAAATCACAGTTTCGAAGCTGGCATCTGGCCTGCCGGTCGGCGGCGACCTGGAATATGCCGATGACATGACTTTGGGCCGCGCCTTTGAGGGTCGCAAAAGAGTCAACTAGAATTGCTCAGATGCCAATGGCGGCATAAATCCCACAATCCAGGAGCTGTAATTGCCAGTAATCGTGCAGAAATATGGAGGATCTTCCGTTTCGGACGCTGAGAAGATCAAGAATATTGCTGCGCGCGTTTTGCAAACTCAGGCGGCTGGAAATCAAGTGTGTGTTGTGGTTTCAGCTATGGGCGACACCACTGACGATCTAATCGATCTAGCTGACTCAGTTTCTTCGGCGCCTTCTGGTGACCGGGAAATGGATGTTCTTCTCACAGCAGGCGAGCGAATCTCAATGTCGCTTTTGGCAATGGCCATCAAGGAGCAGGGCGGTAAGGCCAAGTCCTTCACCGGCTTCCAAGCTGGTATTTCCACTGATTCTGAACATGGTTCGGCTCGTATCTGGAAGCTAGAACCGACCAGGGTCAAAGAGTCGCTGGCCAATAACGAAATCGCGATTGTTGCAGGTTTCCAGGGCTTCAGTTTTGAAAACGGAGACACCACGACCCTTGGTCGTGGTGGTTCCGACACCACTGCTGTTGCGCTGGCTGCGGCCCTAAACGCTGACATGTGTGAGATTTACTCGGATGTTGATGGTGTCTACACGGCTGACCCAAGGATTGTTCCGCGTGCTCATAAGCTAGCTCAGATCGATATTGATTCAATGCTGGAGCTTTCATCCTCTGGGGCAAAGATTTTGTATATCAGGGCAGTTGAGTTTGCACGGCGTCACGGAGTTCCGCTTCGGGTTCGATCTTCATTCAGTACCGACCCGGGAACACTTATTTACACAGCTAAGGCAGGAGATGACATGGAAGAGCCAATCGTTTCAGGTGTTGCAACCGATGACACTCAATCCAAGGTGACCGTGATTGGGCTGCCAGATATTCCAGGCAAGGCGGCCGAGGTCTTTCAGATTGTTGCCGAGGCTGGCGCAAACATTGACATGATCGTTCAGAACGTTGCATCAAATGAGTCAAATCTGAGCGACATCTCAATGACCCTGCCTCACTCCGATCGTCACAAAGTCGTCCAGGCGCTCAAGGATCGCCAGGATGAGGTTGGCTTCCAGTCGGTCACCTATGACGATGAAATTGGCAAGCTTTCAATCGTCGGTGCAGGAATGAAGACCTCAACTGGTGTTTCATCCAAGTTGTTTGGAGCTCTAGCCAAAGCTGGAATCAACATTGAAATGATCTCGACTTCAGAAATCAGAATCTCGGTTGTTACTCGCGCTGACCAGCTAAAGGAAGCAACCAGAATTGTCCACTCGGCTTTCGAGTTGGATGCGGCTGACACCGCAATTGTTTACTCCGGAACCGGAAGGTAGTAGATGTCAAAGCCAAACCTAGCCCTTGTAGGAGCAACTGGAGCAGTGGGAACGGTGATGATTGACATCATCAATTCTCGCGAGAACATTTGGGGCGAGATTCGCCTAATTGCCTCTGCGCGCTCTGCCGGCAAGAAGATTCAGGTTCACGGTCAAGACCTTACGGTCGTGGAGCTTAGCCCGGAGGCCTTTGATGGCATGGACATCGCCATGTTTGATGTTCCGGATGAGGTGTCAGAGGTTTGGGCACCAATTGCGGCCGCCAAGGGCGTAGTTGCAGTTGATAACTCAGCAGCTTTCCGCATGAACAAAGAGGTGCCACTGGTCGTTCCCGAGGTGAACCCGGAAATGGCAAAGTCCAGACCACTTGGAATCATTGCAAACCCAAACTGCACCACCTTGACGATGATGGCAGCCCTGGGTGCCCTGCACCGCAAGTGGCAGCTAACTGAGCTGGTGGTTGCTAGCTACCAGGCTGTATCTGGCGCAGGCACACCTGGCATCGATCGACTAACCAAAGAAATTGCAGCGGTAGCGACAAATTCTGAAGCAGGACTAACAACCGATAGCGTTGTTGAAACTCTGGACTCTCAAGGAGCGCCGCTAAGTGATTCTCCGTGGGACCACCCAATCGCGCTGAACGTAATTCCTGCAGCCGGTGGCTTCAAAGAAGGTGGACACACCTCAGAGGAGCTAAAAGTTCGCAATGAATCACGAAAGATTCTTGGAATTGCAGACCTAAAGGTTGCCGCTACCTGTGTCAGGGTTCCAGTGCAGGTTAGCCACAGCCTTGCCGTGCATGCCACCTTTGCTAACCCGCTGACTGCTGATGAGGTTAGAGATCTTCTTGATCAGCAACCAACGGTCGTAGTCATGGATGACCCAGCGAGAAACTCCTATCCAACGCCGCAGCATGTTGCGGGCCAGGACCCAACCTTTGTTGGAAGGATCAGGCAGTCAGAGGACTTCCCAAACACCATCGATTTGTTTGTGGTCGGAGACAACCTTCGTAAGGGTGCAGCACTCAACACCTACGAAATTGCTGAATTGGTTGCTAAAGAGCTGGGCTAAACCAGGCTAATTAGCGTTGCACTCGGAGGGCAGAAAAGCCTGACCGGTTGGTAGATCGAGCATCCCAGTCCATTTGAAACATGCAGCAAAGCTTTGTTGTCATGCGCTTCCCAGGCCGAAAGTCCGCTTGCGTACCTAGTTGGTAGATCGCAGTTTGTAACCAGGGCCCTTTGGCCAGGCAGGCAAATCTGACCCCCGTGAGTATGGCCAGCAAATATCAGTGAGGCATTTTGTTCCAGGAATGCATCGATGACTCTTCGGTATGGCGCATGCGCAACGCCTATGGTGATATCGGTCTGGGCGTTAGATATAGCTTGATCCGGCAGCGTTTCGAGTTGGTCGAGGTTCTCATGCGGATCATCTAGACCCAAAAAGCCCAATTTGTGGTTTTTTAGTGTCAGGGTTCCAGCTTGGTTATTCAGGTTCAACCATCCAGCACCCTCAAGTTCCCTGACAAACCTTCCGGTGTCCAGGTTTACAGATTTCTGGGTTTTGGATGGGCCAGCAAAATAGCGCAGCGGATTGCGGGGCTTGGGTGCTCGGTAGTCATTACTGCCATTGACAAAAACTCCCGGCAAATCCAGCAGTGGCTCAAGTGCCTTGAGTGCTGGATTAATTGCCATTTTGTGACCCAAGTTGTCTCCGGTGTTGATAACCAGGTCTGGTCTCAAGGTTGCCAGTTCCGCCAGGAAATCTTGTTTTTTATTTTGCCCTGGTGCCATGTGAAGATCACTGATGTGAAGAATCTTTAGGCCTTTGGCAAAATCAGATTGAACCGCAATTTCATGGAGCACAAACGGCCCAGCATTACCTGCTAGCCACATGCGTTTGGCTGCACAATTACCGCACTGGCAAGAACAATTTCTTCACCAGCTGCTGGGATTGTCGAATGAACTGAACCATCGGGTAGTTCTGGGTTACACAGATTCAGCATCCAAGTTTGGCTTGGTTGTGGGTAGCTGGGGATTAGTCCCAGCACCTCAAGCTCGGTATAGGCATCCTGCAGGCTAAGACCTGAAACATCTGGCATTATCAACCGCCCGCCAGATGAAATATAAACCTCGATGATTGAGCCTCTTGGCACTGATTCACCTAGGGCCGGGAAGGTGTAGGCGACGGTTCCGGCTGGCTGAGCAGACGCTACCGAAGTCGGCATTATCTTGACATTCAGATCGCCTGTGATCAGCTGAACTTTTGCGCTCTCAAGTTCAAATCCTGTTACGTCTGGAATCTGGCGCATGCTTGGATCAATGTACCGGGGGTTGGCTGCGGGGAATTGTGATTCCTCGTAGTGCTGATTCACTTCCAGCATCACATCTCGCCAGACTGCGTGACGGATTGTTGAAACTGCTCGTCCATTGACTGACTTCCCGGTCTGCGGGGTAAGCCCCACGACGTTACCGACCCAAACCGCAGTTGCAACCTCGGTTGAGAACCCTGCCATCCAGGTGTGGATCCGATCGTCGGTGGTACCGGTCTTACCGGCAAGCGGAGTTCCATCGTTGGTGTTTGCCGCGGCACCTGTGCCGCCAGAAACAACACCCTTCATGGCATTGATCATGGCCGCTGCGATTTCAGGATTGACCGATTGATTGCAAAGACTTTCTGGAACCACTAGCTCTTCGTTGGTTTTTCTGAGGACCACCCTGTCAATGGCAATTGGCGAACAGTAGACGCCCTCGTTTGCGATGCCGGCATAGGCGGCAGCCATCGTAAGCGGTGCAATTTCGTTTGTTCCCAGAATTGCGGAGGGAACATAGAGAAGTTCGTCGCCGTCAGCACGGTGAACTCCGAATGCTTTTGCGGTGTCTCTAATTGCGCAGAGATCAAGCTGGGATGCCATTGCTGCAAAGGCGGTGTTCTGGGAGGTTACTACCGCTTCCCGGACGCTTATGTCATCGATGGTTTGGTCACTAGAGTTATTGACTTCCCAAAGACCAACCACGCCACCACAGCTTGCCTGGAAGTCTTTCGAGACATCCCAAATCTTTACCTCGTCAGGCTCACCATCAAGGTCCACATCCTCACCGGTGAATACGCGACCATCGACATGGTCGCCCAGGGTGTAGCCATTTTTTAGCCACTCTGCGAGCGTGAATACCTTGTAGGTAGAACCGGGCTGAAATCCTGACGAGCCACCATAGGGCTTGTCGGTGTTGAAATTAACGCTGGTTCCACCAAGTGCTGGGTTTGAGGATTGATCAAAGTAACGGTTTTGGGCCATTGCCACAATTCGACCGGTTCCAACCTCAACCGAAATTGCTGCAGTTCCAAAGCCCCATTCATTTTCAGGCGGGAGGTTA
>CAZBTW010000015.1:0-11279 GCA_964494925.1 uncultured Aquiluna sp. | reverse complement strand
GCTTAGCATCAGCTGCATTGGCAGCTGTGGTGACGATGAATCCGGCAGCTTCGAGTGACTTGCCGATCAGGTCCCGAAGCAGCGGCTCGTCTTCAACAACGAGAACTCGACGGGCATAGCTCGGGGCCGCCTCTTCAGATTCATCTTTTGCCATCTACTTAGTATTGCGGGAACTGAATCAAAGAACAGAATTATTTACGGATAACCGAACATAGGGTTTTTGTTGGTCTTAACTGTCTGATTACTGTGGCACGCTAAAGCTGATGAAATTAATGGATGGCAGCTGGAGATTCGACTCTCGTGACCTAATGCGATCAGCCTGCACTCACTGCACATACTTGGCAGTAGCCAGGGAGCTCAAGACTCATGGGTTGCAGCCATTATTGGATGAGTTTTACAAGCGGCCAGACAACATCGCCATCCGCTACGGAATCAAATTTGAAGAGGCCCTAGAGACTGAGTTGCTTGCGAACCTTGGAAGTGACGTTCAAAAACCTGAGACCAATGATCAGGCTGCAACCACGAAGCTTATGGAAAATCAGGTTCCTGTTATTTACCAGGGCATTCTTCGGGGTGGTTCAGGTGAAATTGAATTCTCAGGGCGCCCGGATTTCTTGCTCCGGGATGACCACGAATTTCAATTTGGCGACCAAGGCTTGACGGCGGTAAAGATCCGCGATGAAGTCACCGGCTACAGCGCTTGGGATGCCAAACTATCGAAGACCCCGAAGCTTGACTACCAGAATCAAGTTGCCCTGTATGTAGACGTTTTAGACCAGCTAGGACTCAGCTCTGCTCGTCCGCATGGGCTAATCCAAGGCAACCGGGAAATCAACGGCTTTGACCGTGAAGTTCTATTGAGCCAAATGGTTCCAAAGCGGACTGAGTTGTTGTCCAGAATGAACCGGACCATCGTTGAACCTCCTTTGGATGTCGATAGCTGTGGTGAGTTAATCTGCACCGCAACCAGTTACTGCCAGATTTGTGAATACCCACTGCTGTGCCAAGACCAAAGAATGAAACACAACAGCCTGCAGTTGGTCGCTGGAGTGTTCATGAGTCACATTGAGTCCTTCCGAGCGGTCGGAGTTGACACAGTTCGGAAGCTTGCGTCCTATAAGGGCTCAACCGAATCACTGAATCATGACCAGGTAGCGGTGATGGCAAGGCAGGCCCAATTGCAGCAGCGCTTTTATGACACCGGAGAAAACTCCTTTGAGATCAAAGACTCCAGCCAGCTAGCAAGCCTCCCTGCAGAAAACCCGGGTGATTTGTTCTTTGATCTCGAGGGCTTCACCTTCTCTGAATTCGAAGGTGGCCTCGAGTACCTCTTCGGCTATGTCAGCATCGATCAGGGCGAGCAATTTCACTGGACCTGGGCTGATGACAGAAGCCAAGAGCGCGAGTCATTTGAGTCGTTCATGCGCTTTGTAATTCAAAGGCTGAAAAACTTCCCAGACATGAAGATCTACCACTATGCCAACTATGAGCAGAGTGCCCTGAAAAGACTTGCCAAGAGGTTTGGCAGCTTTGAGGCTGAGGTTCATCAACTCCTGGATGCTGGGGTGTTCTTTGACCTCTACAACACGGTGAAAAGCTCACTGATCATTTCTCAGGACGGTTACTCCATCAAGAAGCTAGAGAATTTCTACAGCTTCGACCGCACTTCAGATGTCAAGGAAGCCATGAGCTCATTGGAATACTACGACCAGTACCTTGAGGCACTGAGCCACGATAAAAAGCTCGCAGAAACACTGAAGCGCCAGGTGCTCTCATACAATCAGGACGATTGCGTGAGCACACTGGCGCTGACCAGGTGGCTTAGAACTATTTAGTAAGCCGAAACATCAAGTGGGATGCCAGGACCAAAGGTGGTCGCAACAGAACCCTTGATTAGGTACTTGCCCTTTGAGGTAGAAGGCTTAAGGCGGACAACTTCTTCCATAGCAACAGCTAGGTTTTCGGTTAGCTGCTCCTTCGAGAAGTTTGCCTTGCCAATGATGAAGTGAAGGTTTGACTGCTTGTCAATACGGAACTCGATACGGCCGCCCTTGATGTCAGCGACTGCCTTTGCGGTGTCCATGGTTACAGTGCCAGTCTTTGGGTTTGGCATTAGGTTTCTTGGTCCTAGAACCTTACCTAGTCGACCAACCTTACCCATTAGGTCTGGGGTTGCTACTGCTGAATCGAAGTCGGTCCAACCGGCCTCAACCTTTGCAATTAGCTCATCTGAGCCGACCTCGTCAGCGCCTGCTTCGCGAGCTGCGTCTGCTGCGGCACCGTTAGCAAAAACGATTACGCGAGCGGTCTTACCTGTTCCGTGTGGCAGCGAGACTGTGCCACGGATCATCTGGTCGGCTTTTCTTGGGTCAACACCGAGCTTTAGGGCAACCTCAACAGTTGATTTTGCCTTCTTGCCGGCGGTTTCGATTGCAAGTGCTGCAGCATCAGCTGCTGGATAGAACTTGCCCTCTTCTAGTTTTGCTTTGGCCTCGTTGTAGGCCTTTGAGTGTTTTGCCATGCTGCTATTCCTTTTCGGTCACAGTAGTGGTTTATGGGTGTTACCCCTCCCACGACTTCCTTTTATTTGTTACTAAAGCTCAGTGGTGATTCCCATTGAGCGGGCGGTGCCGGCGATGATTTTAGCTGCTGCTTCAACATCGTTGGCGTTCAGGTCTGACATCTTTGCCTCAGCAATGCTGTGAACCTGCTCCTTGGTTAGCTTTCCAACCTTCACGGTGTGAGGGGTGCCACTACCCTTTGGAACTCCAGCTGCCTTCTTGATTAGCTCAGCTGCAGGAGGAGTCTTCAGGATGAATGTGAAGCTACGGTCTTCGTAAACGGTGATCTCCACTGGAACAACGTTGCCGCGCTGGTCAGCTGTGGCGTTGTTGTAAGCGGTGCAGAACTCCATGATGTTAACGCCGTGCTGACCTAGGGCAGGTCCGATTGGAGGAGCTGGGTTAGCAGCGCCTGCCTGAATCTGCAGCTTGATCAGTCCGGTGATCTTTTTCTTGGGTGCCATTATTTTTTCTTTCCTTAGTTCAGCGGACCGACCTGGTCAAAGGCCAGTTCCACTGGAGTCTCGCGTTCGAATAGTGAAACCAAAACCGTGACCTTGCCGCTTTCTGGCTTGATCTCGGAGATTGTGCCGGGTAGTCCGGCAAATGAGCCGTCCTTGATGAGAATGCTTTCGCCAATCTTGAAGTCAATGTTCACAGGAATGACGCGAGCCTTAGCCTTGCCACCTGATGTAACACCGGCAGCCTTGGCGCTCTTGACCTCTTCTGTCTCCTCTGGGGTGAACAGTGGCTTCAGCATTTCAAATGCCTCTGCTGGACGAAGTGGTGTTGGGTGCTGAGAGTTGCCAACGAAGCCAGTTACTGCTGGAGTGTGGCGAACCAAGGTCCAGCTGTCTTCGTTCATTTCCATGCGGACCAAAACGTATCCAGGGATTCGAACCTTGGAAACAAGCTTGCGCTGACCATTCTTGATCTCGATGGATTCTTCCATCGGAACCTCGATCTGCAGAATGTCATCGCCGCCAGCAAGAGCTGCTGCGCGAGTTTCAATGTTCTGCTTCACGCGCCTCTCGTAGCCTGCGTAGGAGTGGATCACGTACCACTTGCCTGGCTGGCTGCGAAGCTCCTCGCGGAACTTGCGATACGGGTCTTCTTCCTCTGCTGCTGGCTCTTCGGCCTTGACTTCTGGCTCTTCAACCTGGAAGCCGTCCATCTCGTGCTCAGCCTCTTCTGAAGCCTGCTCTAGATCTACTGCATCAAGGTCAACGTTTTCGTCAACTGCTGGCTCGCCAATCTCTACTGGCTCGCTCTCTTGAACATCACTGAAATTTAAATCTGACACGTTCTACCTCTTATCCTGCGAACACAAAGGTCACGACGTTTAGGAACAACCAGTCAAGGGCCGAAATGATCACCATCACAACTGCCACGAAAGCCAGAACGACTCCGGTGTAGTTGATCAGCTCTTTACGGGTTGGCTTGGTGACCTTGCTGAGCTCAGCAAGTACCTGGCGAACAAATAGAACTATTCGCTGAATCGGGTTCCTGGTTTTAGCGGCGTCGGCTTTCGCCTTCTCCACTAAATCTTCGGAAGCCTTCTCGTTCTCTTCTGCCAATTTGACCTTCTTTCATGCGCAGGGCGGACAGGACTCGAACCTGCAACCTGCGGTTTTGGAGACCGCTGCTCTACCAATTGAGCCACCGCCCTATGTGACATCGCCATCAACCGGTAACAGGCACAAGGCTTGGTTTCTAGTGCCACCTGGAAAAGACACACTTCTAGATTGAATCTATTTAAGTGAGTTTCGCCAGATTAGTTTTCGGCAGATGTCAACCTAAGTAATCCTAGGGGGTTATTTAGCGCTTTGCAATGGCTAGTCCTAGCCAAAACATTGCAATCGCCAACTATTCTAAAGACATGTCTTCCTCAAGAATCTCAAAGCGCATTGGTGCAATTGCTGAATCTGCAACTCTCAAAGTTGACAGCAAAGCCAAAGCGCTCATTGCCCAGGGTCGTCCAGTTATTTCTTATGCTGCTGGGGAGCCTGACTTCCCGACCCCTGATCACATTGTTGAGGCGGCCCTAAGGGCAGTGAAAGACCCCAAAAACCACCGCTATACACCTGCTGCGGGCCTTCCTGACATGAAGGAAGCGATTGTTGAAAAGACCCTTCAGGACAGCGGAACAACCGTGAAGCCAAGTCAGGTTATTGTCACCAACGGTGGCAAGCAGGCCGTCTACCAAGCCTTCCAGGTTGTGATTGATGATGGCGATGAGGTTCTAGTTCCAGCTCCCTACTGGACCACCTATCCGGAGGCGATTAAGTTAGCCGGCGGAATTCAGGTAGATGTCTTCGCAGGCTCTGATCAGGGCTACAAAGTCACAGTGGACCAGCTTGAGGCTGCCTACACATCCAAAACCAAAGCCCTGCTTATCTGTTCACCGTCAAACCCAACCGGCGCTGTTTATTCAAAACAGGAGCTGACCGACATTGGGAACTGGGTTGCATCAAAACCGAACCTCTGGGTAATCACAGACGAGATCTATCAGAACTTGGTCTATGAAGGCATCAAGGCCTACTCAATAACCGAGTTGGTTCCAGAGATTCAGGACCGAACCATCATGGTGAATGGAGTAGCCAAGAGCTATGCAATGACTGGATGGCGCCTTGGTTGGATGATTGCACCTGACGATGCTGCAAAGGCAGCCGGGAACCTCCAGTCTCACCTAACCTCAAACGTTTCAAACATCTCGCAGCGGGCTGCCATCGAAGCGCTGACCGGAGACCAAGAGCCCGTGAAGAAAATGCTGGAAGCCTTTGATCGTCGCAGGCAACTAGCAGTGTCTGAGCTAAACAAGATTCCCGGAATCAATACCCCAAACCCGCAGGGCGCCTTCTATGTTTACCCGGATGTTGGTGGACTTCTTGGAAAAACCTGGGCTGGAAAAGAGATCAACACTTCGCTTGAACTGGCTGACCTGATCTTGGATGAGGTTGAAGTTGCCATGGTTCCGGGCGAGGCATTTGGCCCAAGCGGCTACCTGAGGCTCAGCTACGCGCTCGGCGACGACCAGCTACTCGAGGGAATTCAGCGACTCCAGAAGCTATTTGGCTAGAAGCCAATCAAGTTTGGCTCTGGGATCAAGTTGATTCCCCACCTGGCCGCAACTCGCTCCTGAATAAATCTTGCCAACTCAATGATTTCTTGACTCGTAGCGCCACCTCTGTTGGTGATAGCCAGGGCGTGCTTATTTGAGATTGCAGCCTTTGATCCAGGCAGGCTATAGCCCTTCGGGATCCCGGCACTCTCAATCAACCATCCGGCTGAAAGCTTCACAAAGTTCTCATCCGGCATGCTCCAGCGCTGCATTTCTTCTGGGAACTCAAGGCTCTTTTCATGGCTCACCACCGGGTTGGTGAAGAAGCTGCCGCAACTTACGCTGTCGGGATCTTCCTTTTTAACAACCATTCCTTTCGAGCTTCTAAGTTCTAGGACCACCTGTCTTACTTGATCAAGCGGAAGCTGGGAACCATAGGGAGCATTGACATGGTTGGTTATTTGCCCTGAAGCCATTGGCACACTCAAGCCACCTAGTTTTTGCAAACGAAACTCAACCCAGCCAATCACACCAACCAGACCATGCTTCAAGGCGCTGTCGCGATAAGAAAACTGAAAAAACTCCGCCGGCTTTACTGCCAACTCACCGGTTGCTTGATCTAAAAACTCAGCCTGAGTTATGACCTGCGAGACCTCTTGCCCATAGCCACCAACATTCTGCACCGGAGTCGCTCCAACGCTTCCCGGAATGCCGCTCATAGCCTCGATTCCGGCATAGTCATTCTCTACTGCCCAAGCCACAAACTCATCCCAGGAGTGGCCGGCCTGAACTTGAACCAGAACCGACTCGTTGTCCTCCGACACAACCTCAATGCCGCGATTTGCAACCAACACAATGGTCCAATCGCCAAGGTCATCGGCAAACACTGTATTTGAGCCACCGGCAAGTAACTGAAAGCTCTCGTCGGAATCCCAAAGGTCGGCAACGGTTTTGTAGAGAAGCTCAGTGTTTTGGCAAGTGATTATGTTTTTTGGGACCCCGCCAACCTGCATGGTTGTGAGGCTTGAAAGTGCTACCGGCGCCGATGAAATCAAAGCTGAACCCAAGCCTGGGCCTTACCCAGAACGGTGACGTCAGCGCATACTGCAGTCAGGTCAATTCGAGCCCTAGTGGTTTCTTCATCCAAAAGGCCGACTTTGGCAGTGATTGTCACTTGGGTCGAACCGGCTGCTGGAACCACCACCGGCTTCGTGAAGCGAACACCGTAGTCGATGATCTTTCCAGCATCCCCAAGCCAGTTGACCACCGGTTGAATTGCAAGTCCCATGGTCAGCATGCCGTGGGCAAGGACTCCTGGCAGCCCGACTGACTTTGCAACATCGTCTCGATAGTGAATCGGGTTGAAATCGCCCGACGCTCCGGCATACCGCACCAAAGAGTCACGGGTGATGTCGAAGACCTGTTCAGCGACCACATCGCCGACTGCTAGTTTCAAGAAATCAGGCATCTGCTCCCCTAACTACCAGGGTTGAGTAGGCGGTGCAAACAAGGTTGTCGGATGGGTCCTGAATCTGGGTTTCAAAGGTAACCATGTGGTTTCCACCCAGTGATTTCACGCTGGCGACCTTCAGCTGGCTGGTGAGTAGATCGCCGGCAATGATCGGGCGTTCAAACACAAATCGCTGGTCACCGTGAACAACTCTTGAGAAATCAAGTTCGGCTTCCGGGTCAGAAATCACAAGCTTTAGCCCGAATTCCTGCAGAACAATGGGGAAGGTTGGCGGCGCGACAAGGTCTTTATGACCCGCTGCAGTTGCGGCATCAAGATTCAGTGACATGTCGGATGCAAACGTGGCCTTTGCAAATTCACGAATCTTTTCGCGGCCAACTAAATAGGCATCAGACTTTGGGTAAGTCTTGCCTTCAATATTTGGATTCACCATAGGGATAAGGGTAATGCCTTGGTAGCGGGGGCGGGACTCGAACCCGCGACCTCACGATTATGAGCCGTGCGCTCTAACCACCTGAGCTACCCCGCCAAAACGTGATCTAAAAGATCGAGCCCCGAGACAGGATTGAACTGTCGACCCCTTCCTTACCATGGAAGTGCTCTACCACTGAGCTATCGGGGCGAAGCCTAAAGGCAACCGAAGAAGATTAGCACTAGCGAACTGCGCTAGGCAAACGCCAAATTTGTAAATCTAATTCAGCTGCGTCATATCGAATCTTTCCACCCACGACTCGAAGTGCACCATTGCCAAAAAGATTCTCGGCAGATTCGGCTCCACTAATGGCATCTCTGGAGAATTCAAGCTTCCGATCACGGCCCCGAGCGGCAATCACTAGGACTGACTCGGTCTTTGATTCCCTGACAAAAGCCAGGGCTTCGTTCGAAGAGTAGAGCCAACGCATTGAGCCTTCGGCCAAAGATCGATGGCGTCTTCTGATTTCAGAAAGTTTCGCGTAGGTGTCGATCATCGAGGAATCAGGTTCGCCGTCCCAAGGAATTGGGGTTCTGGAGCTTTCACCGTTTTCACCATCAAGGCCGAACTCGTCACCGGCAAAGATCATTGGAATCCCCGGAAGGGTGAACTGCAGTCCTGCTGCCACCCGCTGTGAATCTGGGAGTGCAAAAGTCTTGAATCGACCGGTGTCATGAGTGTCGAGTGCGTTTAGGTTGTGAAGTCGCAGGTGCCACGGGAAGGTTCCTGCAAAGGATTCGTGTAGCTTTCGGAACTGCGAGGCAGTAATCGCTTTACGCCCAGCACCAATTTGGTTCTCTTCGGTTGCAACTTCCTTATTCCAAAGCCAACGCCAAATAGGCCTTGTGAAATTTGAGTAGGTCATGGCTGACTGGTAGTTGTCGCCCTGGATAAAACTGGCTGCATCGGCAGTGAACTCACCAATCAAGAACGAATCTGGGTTCACCTCATTCATGGTTTCCCGGATCGTGTTTGCGACAGCTTGGTTGTGGTCTTCCTGTCTGATTCGGCCGGTCATGTTTGCAACATCAATGCGCCAACCGTCCAACTGGTAGGGCGCCTTCAGCCATTTGGCAACAACTGAATTCTTGCCCCTGATGAAACGATCCTGGAGTTCTGAAGAACTCCAATTAAATTTCGGAAGCGACTCAACTCCCCACCAGCAGTCATATTTAGTGTTGCGCTCCGAGAAGTAATAAAACTCACTTTCCTTTGCAGCAGGGTTTTTATAGGCGGCAACAAACCACTCGTGCTTATTGCCAGAGTGATTTGCGGTGAGGTCACCCATGACCTTGAGCCCCATGGAGTGGGCGGCATTCACCAGGCTGGACAGCGCCTTATTGCCACCTAGCAGTGGATCGACCTCATCAAAGCTTGATGCGTCATACCTGTGGTTTGAAAAGGCAGGGAAGAACGGGGTCAAATACAAAACGGTTGCACCGATTTTTTTCAGGTGTTCCAGATGCTGCTCGATGCCCTTCAGGTCACCACCAAAAAACTGCTCCGCTACACCCTTGCCGGTTCCCTTGACTTCATCCGACCAATTCTTTGGGTCTGCCCATTCCGGAAGTTGACGCTTATCGGCATCACTGGAGCGAGCAAAGCGATCTGGGAATACCTGATAAAAAACAGCTCCTGTTGCCCACTTCGGGACAGCGTTGTAAATGTTGAGCCTGAAATCATCCCGATCTGGTTGGTCAAGTTCGTGGAGTCCAAGTGCATTCAGCCAGTAACTTTCACCTGATTCAAGCTCGATGAAGAATCGGTAATTGACCTCAGGATTCCAAATTGTGATCGAACCCTCATACCAATCCCAGCCATGGCGATGCATGAGCAACTTGAATCCGGGGCCCAAGAACGCTTCACCAGAGTCACTTTGACGCACCATAACCTTGGCTACCTTGCCCAGGGAGGTGTGAATCCTCATCCGAAGCTTTACTTTGCTCATCAGCTCAGGTCGCTGATCAGCTATGTAAAGCGCGGAACCATCGTGGTGTGGCAGAAGATCAAGATCCGGCATGTTTCTAAAACTACTAGCCAGTTGTCAACAACGGGGTCAAGAAGGTCGGCATGGACAGCAATCTGACCGGTCTAATTGCCAATCATGGCGTTGATCTCATCTGCCATCTGCTTCCAGATAACGGCCGGGTCATCCGACCCGGCGATTATGGAAGCCTGTGCGGTGCCGAGAGGCCCCCAGACAGAATCCATTTGATCAATCGCAGGCATTGGCACCCCTGATACTCCAGCAAGCCCAAACTCATAGGCGATCTTGGAGGTGATTGCCTCATCAAGAGCCTCTAGGTGAGAAGGCGACATCCCGGTGGTTTGAAACAGAGCCAGTTGCCCCAGTTTGCTCCCCAGGTATTCGGTGATGAATTTCGTGGCGGTTTTTGCATCAACCGAATCCGCTCCCAGCATCGCACCGGTTACTCCTAAAAACGGCGCTGCTGGAAATTCGCCAGCCGCCGGAATTGGATATGCGCTCCAGCCGGATTCCCCAAATTGCTCGGTGAACCAAGCTGCATTCCAGGGACCGGTTGTCCAGCAGGCCTTTTCGCCGGCCACTAACTGATCTTTGATCTTTCTGGTGTCTGACTCAAGGTCAAAAATGCTTCGGTTCTCACCCAACCAGCTAGCAAATGCATAGCCCTGTTCACTCTCTAGAGCCAGGATTGGAGCAGCGGAATCGGCACTGCTGACTTCAAAGATGCTGCTACCGAATGAGCTCTGCAGTGGGTAGAAGTGATATGGGTCACCGCTGCCATTGTTCAGTGATATTGCCAGGCCGGCTTCTACCGCTTCATCAAAGGTTTCGGGGGCCGAAGGAACCGCTTCAGAATTACAAACCAGTGCGATGTTTTCTTGGAACAGCGGAAGGCCATACTGAAGCCCTTGAAAACCAAAGGCCTGAATCGATCCAGGAATCAATTTGTCGTTCAGGATCTCAAAGTCTTGGATTTTCCCACCTGCCACCAGCTCCGGAACTGATTCGTAGCTGTCGAGTAGGACATCGGGGCTTCCAACACCGGCCAAGACCTCACCGGCTGGATCTTCTTTAGTGACAAGCTCAACAGCCACACCCGTGTCAGCAAAAAACTGTGCCGCGATTACCTCTAGGCCTAAAGATTGCTCGCCGTTCAACCACACTGTGATTTGTGACGAGCTTGCGCTAGCAGTTGTTTCGGTTGCAGTTGGTGATTCCACTGGTGTCTCGGGACTAGAGCAGCCAGAGAACACAACTCCAGCTGCGATTGCCATGGCAATCGCGCGTAGTGCTCTTACTGAATACACTGCGGTCCCCCTGTGGTTGCGACTGTCCAAATGTTAGCGGGAGTTAGCAAAATGGTTTGATAGCCATTCCACAGAGTCAACCACAGCGCCGATTTTTTTAGTAAATCGCTCACTGTAAGCGCTTACTTGGCTCTAGGCTTTTGCGCATGCAAAACTCATTTTCAGAATCAAAAGTTGGTGCCGAGTGGTGGCGCTCAGCCGTTATCTACCAGATCTACCCTCGCTCCTTTGCCGACGGCAATGGCGATGGAATCGGCGATATCCCGGGCATTACCAGCAGGTTGGACTCATTGGCAGAACTAGGCATTGATGCCATCTGGTGCTCACCGCTTACAAAGTCGCCCCAGAAGGATGCCGGCTACGACGTTTCTGATTACCGAGACATTGAGCCGCTGTTTGGAACTCTTGCTGATTTTGATG
>CAZBTW010000014.1:0-11956 GCA_964494925.1 uncultured Aquiluna sp. | reverse complement strand
GCCGGCAAAGCCAGGTGAGAGCACAAAGAAGAATCCGGAAATAACCAGTAGTTGAGTTATGAAGCTAAAGACGTTGACCATCTCCAGGGCCATTGCCCACTCCCAGCTTTCTTTCTGGCTGGAGCGCTCTCTGGTGTCAGCCCCGAAGGCCCTGTCAAAGAACTTGATTCGGTAGGTTTTTTGGATGTAGTTTGCGGTCCTGGTTCCAATAAAAAGCAGTGCAAAAATGCTGACTGAGACTGCGAGTTCTGCCAGTGACCTATTTGCACCATCGATCACCAGGTCGGTAAAGAGCTTGGCAACCAACAATTCTGTTACCGGGATTGCTGCAGCAATTAGAACCAACATAAACAGGTGCCAACGAAATTTTCTGGTCGGCAAAATCAGTTTTGCCGATGCAAATAATTCGATGGCCATCCGCTTCATTAGGCAATAAACCTTGTCAGTCCTGATTCAATGGCCTGAACCACCTCAAGTTTTTTAGCCTTTGCAACCTTGATGTCACGGGTCAGGTTGTCGATATTCAGCTTGGTCAGGTTCAGTGAAACTACCTGCGGGTTCATGATTTCGACATCGGCACCGCGGGCATAATCCTCGTATTTGATGCCGGTTCCATGAACGTTTTCTTCAAAGCCCTCGAAGGTCACCAGGGCGCATGGAATCCCATAGGACTGGCAAACGATCATCACATGCATGGCTGAGGTAACGACACTGTCATAACCAATCAGTGACTTTATAAAGCCAGCCACCTGGTCCGGATGCGATATCAGCACTGATAGTTCATCAAAGTTTTCTGGAAGCTTCACCGGAATGGCCAGGTGAGAAAAGTGACGAATGAATGCGATCTTGCCGTTGGTCTTGCCGCGTTTTGCAGGTATTACTTCGCTCAGTGCTAGCCCTGGATCACCGAAGCTTTCAACCCTTGGTCCGCCAGATTTGGCTAGAACTTCTGCTGTTAGTGGACCTCGGACTGAAACGTAGTCAGCTTTTTTGCTGAGCAGAATGTCATCGCGGGAAATACCAGTTCCAACCACCACCGAACTTGGCTTGATGAATCGGCCAATTGAACCAATTGAGATCAGGTGCTTTTTGGAAATTGGCTTGGTGGGAGCTTGGAACAGAATCTTATTTTCAGTGAAGTTTGAAATCATGAGTGGCGACAGCCAGTCACCAAAGTTTCCTGGGAATGGCTTTGCCCACCAAATCAGAGGAATCGTGGTTTCACCTGGCTTGGCCGAGTAGTGAAGAAAACTATTTGCAACATCAATAGTCGCTTGGTCCTGGTAGCTGGCGAGGAACTTCTTTTCGAATTCGCCGGTTGCGCGGACTAGGTCCTGAGCTCTTCCGTTCATTCCAGCATTAAGGATTTCACCGAGGCTGTTTGCTCTGGCTGGGTCTATGTGAGTTGCCCTGCCTTGGGTCAAGACGCCGGTTATACCGGCACGGTCCGCAAGAGCGCGCAATGGATTCTTGACGTTTTCTGGAAGCGCTGCCTCGATTTTCTTGGCTCGTCGAAGCACCTGCCTGCGAAGACCAATCTTCTTGGCTCCAGCTCCGTGCTGAACAACCTTGTCCTTGAAGTCGGCAACGTTGCCGCTGGAACCAAATGAGAAAAACCCTGGGTGTTGACCCGGTTCGGTGACCGCGCGGTCGCGCATGATTGCGGTGGTGGGGATCATCTGGAAACTCAACAGCCTGGAGTTGGCTCGCCACGCCTCTTCCAAGAAGTAGTCGTCGGTGGCCTTGATCTCAGCTCGTTGCTCAAGTGCATAAGCGTCTTCAATGAGCTTGCGGCCCTGCTTAGTCGCATTCACACCCCAGAAGCTGGGTTCCCAGAATCTGGTTCGGTTGTGATAACCGATTTGCATTGGTGAGCCAAAGCTGCGCTGGAAACCAATCAGGTCGGCACTTGAATTGGCGATGTAGTCCGGTAGGTGTGAGATTCGGCAGTCAACGTCAATCCAGAAAACCATCTTGGTTGGGTTTTCATCGCAGACTTTTTTGATGAAGCCAATTTTCTTGCGGGTGACATCGGCCCAGTCTTCGCCGGTGCCCTTCTCAACCTGGAGTAGCTGATGTTCCAGGCCAAGTTCCTCAAGTTGCTCCTTGAGCTCTCTGGCGTGATTGGCGTAATACTCGTCTGGTGTGTAGAACGAGCAGATCACAATTTGCGGTTTAGTCACTGCCAAAATCTATCACTGAGCCTTGTTTGGGTTGTTTATTAAGCCAAGCCAGAATCCAGCACCCCAACAAAGATGCATGGTTGGCAGCACCAGCAACAACCAGAATTTTTGCTTGGTAGTTAGCTCACTGAGTGCAAAGCTGACCACGATCACGCCACCCAAGTAGATCCAAAGTGGAATCTGGAAAATGCTGCCCAGCACCAGGAGCGGGGGAATCCAATAGCGGAAACTGGATTCAAGTGGGTTTTCACGAGTCAAAGATCCGCGCCAAATGCCAGTTGAGAAAAACTGTTTTGCCAGGGCCTTGATGCTTGATCTTGGGTAATAACCGACCTTGAGTCTGGGGTCAAACCAAACCGTGTGGCCGGCTTCACGAATTCTTAGGTTCAGCTCCCAGTCCTGACCCCGCACCCACTTAGGGGAGTAGAGGCCAAGATCGAGAATCACGGACTTTCTAAAACACCCAAGGTAAACAGTGTCGGCAGGACCTGCCTTGCCGCCGACATGAAATGAGCCACCACCGAGGCCATATCTGGAGTTGTAACCAAAAGCGACTGCATTTTGAAAATCGGTTTCACCTTTGGCAACCATCATTCCGCCAACATTCGCAGCGCCAGTTTCATTCAAGATTTCTATTGCTAGACCGGCATAGTCCTCGGACAGTTCAGAGTGAGCATCAACCCTGATGACCGCCTCGAAACTGGCAGCCTTAATTGCCAGGTTCAGGCCAAGCGCTGTGCTGCCGGTTGGGTTTTCAACCAGCTTTAGCTCCCGGTGTTGCTTGGCAAGGTTTTTGGCAATTGAATCGGTGTTGTCTTTTGATGGGCCGAGTGCGAGAACCAGTTCTTTTTTCCCGGGAGTTTTTTGAGAAAGTACGGACTCAACGGCTTTGGCCAGGTAGTCCTGTTCGTTCAGAACCGGCATCACAAATGAAATGTTTTTGAGTTTAGGCATTTTGAATGTTTCTACCCAGAGCAATAACTTTCCAGCCAGCTTGCTGCCAGGAGGACACATCCAGCACATTGCGTCCGTCAATGATTATTTTTGTGTTTGGGCTTTCGAGCTTGCCCGGGTCAAGCTCGCGATACTGCTTCCACTCGGTGCCGAGGATCACCAGATCGGCAGCTCTAATTGCGTTGTTGAGATCTGGTTCAATTTCCAGTCCGGTTTCAAGCCTTGCAAGAGCGTCAAGGGAGATCGGATCGTGACAGTAAACGTTGGCGCCGGCGCTTTTCAAACCGAGTGCGATTTCTAATGCTGGCGAATCTCTCAGGTCATCGCTGTCTGGCTTGAAGCTAATTCCCAGCATGGTTATTTTTTTGTTTCCGAGTTCTCCGAGCTCAGCGGTGGCAAGCTCAATCACTCTCTGGCGACGCCGCTTGTTGATCCCGTCAACTTCTTTTAGGAAGCCAAGAGATTCTGGAACCCCAAGCTCCTCTGCTCTGGCAATGAAACCTCGAATATCCTTCGGTAGGCAGCCGCCACCAAAACCGATTCCGGTTCTAAGGAACTTGTTTCCAATTCGCTGGTCCATGCCGATTGCCTCGGCTAGTTTCACTGCATCAGCACCGGAAGCTTCGGCAATCTCTGCCATTGCGTTGATGAAGCTGATTTTTGTGGCTAAGAATGCGTTGGCAGCGACCTTCACCAACTCGGCAGTTTCGAGATCAACCTCGACTAGCGGGGTGTTTTCATCAAGCATGGTTTGGTAGCAATCAAGCAGCAGCCTGTTGTCCTGACTGTTTTGAGATCCAATCACAATTCGATCTGGGTGCAGGGAATCTTCGAGGGCTGTTCCCTCCCTCAAGAATTCTGGGTTCCAAACTAGCTTTGGTTCAAAGCCCGCAACCTGGCCTATCTGGTTTATTAGTTCTCTGGCGGTGCCGACTGGAACGGTTGATTTTCCAACCACCAAACTCTCTGGTCTCAACACTTGAGCTAGTTCTTTGGCAGCTGCAAACACATAGGAGGTGTCGGCGGCATTACTTGATGCGGTTTGAGGCGTGCCGACACAAATGAAGTGAATTTGAGCGGAGGCTGAATTCTCGTCATGCTGTTCTTGAAAACTTATTTGGCCGGTTTCTAAAACCTGGTCTAGAGCCTGCTGGAGACCTGGTTCGTGAAAGGGGATTTTTCCTTGTTTTAGGTCACTGACGCGAGACTTGTTTGGTTCAATGCCAATTACCTCGTGACCAAGCGATGCCATGGCAACCGCATGGGTAGCCCCCAGATATCCGAGCCCTATGACTGAAATCTTCATTAATACTGGAGTTTAGTGATATCAGATGACTAAAACTTCCGTAACAACCCTTGACAGCTTGCGTATATTGGAAGTGATGGCTAATCCTGAGGACTACCAAGAAGATCCACTCGAGCGACTACTTGATAAAGAGTCGGACGAGGAGTTTGGCGAGCCTGAATTTAAAGAGCATTTAGCTGACTCTCTAACCCCTGCGGTTTTGAAGGATTGGTCGGCTGCGGATTTTGCGAGCATCTATGTTCGGTTCCGCCCACACCTTGAGCGTCACGCTAGAAGGTATTTGGTCAACCCGAGCCAGGTTGAAGAAGTTGTTCAGGATGCGTTCCTGTATTTGATGACCACACTGCCAGAGCTTGACTCCGAAGTTGGAGTTCTAAAGTTTTTGAAGTGGAAGACCAGGTTGCTGTGTCTAGATGTAATCAGGATTAACTCCAGGGCCAAGTTTGCACCTCTAGAAGACCAGCCGGAGATGGCTGCTGACACGCCAGAGATGTCACTTGAACTTGAACGAGCAGATGATGCCGCTGTTGTCTCAATGGCATTGGCAAAGCTGCAACCGCGTCACCGTGAAGTTTTGATTGCCTCAATCTATGAGGAGAAGTCCACCGAGCAGGTTTCAGATCAGCTTGGTTTGAGCGAGAACGCCACCAGGCAACTCTTGTTTAGGGCTCGTTCTGCCTTTAAGAAGGCACTGGTTGGAGAGACTGAAACTGCCGGTATGTCGGCAGGGCAAATTCTTTCGGTTGCCGCCAGGAAAGCAGCCGCAGAATCAGGCAAGTACATCACCGCTGCCGGAGCCTTCCTATTGGTGATGGCGGTTTCAATCGGCATCTTGCCAAACATTGGTCAGGGTGAAGTAACCGAAATTGCCTCTGCTCCAACCAGCTCGGCTCAGCCAACTGCTCCTGAGGAGACTGTCACGGCCCCAGTCGAGGTTGAAGAGGTAACTCAAGACCCAGCTGCTACCGAAGTTGTTCCAGAGCAGCAGGCAACCGAAGTTGTTTCGGAGCCGGTCACCGAGCCGGTTGTCCAGGAAGAAGTGGCTGCATCAGCACCTGTCACGCAAACAGTTGCTGAGGTTGTGTCGGCAAATGAGCCTGAACCTATTTTTGACGAAACTTCGCTGGCTTCAATTTTGACCACCAACGTTACCCAGGCCGGTTACTACACAAACTCTTATGCTTCCAGTGACTTCTTGTCAGCTGGATTCCGAGGAAGTTCGGTTGAGGTATTCGGTGGGACGGGGATCTCGGCGTTTTTGGACATCGATGTTGCCAACCGAACCGTGTTTAACGTTGTCTACCAGATGTGGGTGGATGGCAAGCGCTACTACGCAGTGGCTGAGAATTCTAAGTCGGTAACCAACAGCACCAGCACTGGCTACGAGGTTGTGCTTCGTGCCAGCGACTTCTGGGTTGTTGATGACTCCGGAAATGTTTTTGACCAGAGTCCATTGGCTAATGCGGTTTCAACCGTGACTTTGAGCTTTGATCCTGATGGAAACCCAGTCAAGGCTTCCATGAAGGTTTCTCGCTAGTAACTACTGGGCGATCCCGTAGAGGCGATCGCCAGCATCTCCCAATCCTGGAACGATGTAGCCGAGCTCGTTGAGTTTTTCATCCATTGCACCCAAGACAATTTCAACATTCCGGTTTGGCCACTTGGTGGCGAGGTGTGACTTCACGTTCTCCACACCCTCAGGAGCACCGAGCAGGCAGACGCAGGTTGCCGAGACAGCACCCCGCTCAAAGACATAGTCAATCGAGTCAATTAGTGTTCCGCCGGTTGCCAGCATTGGATCGATGATGAAAACCTGCCTATCGGCTAGATCATCGGGTAGTCGGTTTGCATAGGTGTATGGCTCAAGGGTTTCTTCGTTGCGCTTGATCCCTAGGAATCCAACCTCGGCACTGGGGAGAAGTTTTACCATTCCCTCCAGCATTCCAAGTCCTGCGCGCAGAACTGGAACGATGAGTGGCTTGGGGTTGGAAATCTTGATCCCGGTGGTTTTCTGAACCGGTGTTTCTATTTCTACGCTTTCTACCCTGATCTCGCGGGTTGCCTCATATGCGAGCAGGGTCACCAATTCTTCGACTAGCAGCCGGAACTGAGGGCTTGGAGTTGCCTTGTCTCGAAGCACGGTTAGTTTGTGTGTAATAAGCGGATGATTCGCTACATGAAGTCGCATAGGCTCAAGCCTATGGATTTTGAACACTTCATGCATCTCAGTCTTGAACAAGCCAAGCTTGCAGGAGACGAAGTGCCGGTTGGCGCGGTGCTAGTTGATCAGGCGGGGCAGGTGTTGGCCTCCGGTCATAACTTACGCGAGCAGAAAAATGACCCCACCTCTCATGCTGAGATCGAAGTAATCCGAGTGGCAGCGGCAGCGCTGGGGGACTGGCGCCTGGATAACTGCACCTTGTTTGTGACTCTAGAGCCATGTGTGATGTGTGCCGGGGCAATTGTTGCCGCTCGAATTCCTCGGGTGGTGTTTGGTGCCTGGGATGAGAAAGTCGGTGCCGCCGGGTCTGCCTATGACATCCTGCGCGATTCACGCCTGGGGAATCCGGTGGAGGTGATTCCAGGGGTGCTGGAAGATCAATGCTCCAAGGTGTTGAAGGACTTCTTTGAGGCTAAGCGTTAGTTTTGGTGCGGAGAATATCAGGCTCCAGATAGATGGTCTTTGCCACTGGCACCACGGCCCTCACATTTGCTTCAGCTAGGTCAATGATTCTGGCAATGTCTTGCCCGCTAGAAGATGCTGCAATCGCAATCTTGGCTCCGAGCATTAGCTGCTCTGGACCCAAGTAGAGGGTCTTTAGGTGAATCACTGATTCAACGCCTTCGGTTTGTGTCAGGGCTAACCGGATTTGTTCTACTTCATTTTCGGAAGCACCCTCGCCGATTAATAGGCTTGCCATTTCAAGTCCCAGGATCACTGCAACCACAACCAGCAGTACTCCGATTGCCAGGGTTCCATAGGCATCGAAGGCAACGTTGCCGGTGATGATGCTTAAACCAACACCCAGAAGAGCTAGCACTAGGCCAAGCAGGGCAGCCAGGTCCTCCAGCAACACAACCGGTAGTTCAGGAGCTTTAGCCTTGCGGACAAAGTTGACCCAGCTTTGGTTCCCGCGAACCTTATTTGATTCCCTGATGGCTGTTCTGAGGGAAAAGCCCTCTAGCAAGATCGCAACCAGGAGGACGGTGATTGGCAACCAGGCATTGGTTAGTTCATGTGGGTGGCTGAGTTTGTTGAAGCCCTCATAAATAGAGAACAGACCACCTACCGTGAAAAGAACAACTGAGACTATAAAGGCATAGACATAGCGAGATCGGCCATAACCAAATGGGTGCTCGGCGCTCGCGGTTCTTCTTGCCCTGCGGCCACCAACAATAAGAAGCAATTGGTTTCCGGAGTCAGCCAGCGAGTGAACGCTCTCTGCCAGCATCGAGGCTGAGCCAGAAAACAGGTATGCCACAAACTTGGTGATTGCAATTCCCAGGTTTGCTAGCAGCGCGGCGACGATTGCCTTGGTTGATCCTTCAGTGGCCATTGCGTCAGCCTATTGGCATTTCACGGATGCTTGCTAAGCTTGCCGGCGGTGACGTGTCCGAGCGGCCGAAGGTGCAACTCTCGAAAAGTTGTGTGGGTGAAAGTCCACCGTGGGTTCAAATCCCACCGTCACCGCCATTGGCAATAATCGGGATCTAATTCCCAACCGACCCAAGACTGCACTGGTCTCGTGGGTTTTTTACTTCACGCTCCAAACCAATACGAGCTATTCTGCTCTTGTAAAATGTCACGTTTATTATATAAAATTGTGACATGAATAGCTCAGCAAGTCCGGCGTTAGAGATCAGGAAAGCCCCTGAGAATTCCTTTATCCACGTTGGCAACCTGCCGGGCTCACCGATGGCCGCCAGAAAAGCCGCATCGAGAGCAGCGCTGGCTGGCCAGCTTATTCAGGTCCGAAAGGGTCTCTACTTCCGAGGTGCCGCTAGCCAATACGGCATGACCGGCCCCGACATAAAGACTGTTGCGCTGGAAGTTCTAGGAGAGATTGGAGTTGGTCCTGCCGGGTATTCGGCAGCACGAGTCTGGGAGGCAACTTCGCAATTGCCTGCAGTGCTGCACCTGGCAACGCTTTTTCCCACAGCCAAAATAAATGGTGTGGTGCAGACCAAGCGAAGCAATCGACATCGGACAAAACTAAACTATCGGGAAATTGCCCTACTTGAATTGTTGAGGGACCCCGACGCTTACATCGAAATTGAGTGGCTTGAGTTTGTCGAGAGGGTGCGCAGGTCATTCCTCGCCGGTGAGATAAACCTGGACCAATTTCGCGAGGCTGTAGCAGGGGAGCACAGCAAATCCGTTCGGACTAATTTCGAAAAGCTCATTGCAGATTTAGTGGCCTTTGACTAGGAACCTTAGAGAGCATCCAAGAGAGCTTGACTTTTTGGCGGAAGCAACCTCTGCCCACTTGGGTATTCCTAAGGCTTTTGTTGAGAAGGACTTCTGGGTCACGGAGGTTCTGAGAGCGGCAACGGCCGCCTGTTCGGTCCGGATGAATGATGGCTTCGATTCACCCGTGAGTTTCGTCTTCAAAGGCGGAACCAGTTTGAGTCGAGTCTTCGGGCTAATTAATCGATTTTCAGAGGATGTGGACCTCCTTGCAGTGTTCCCTCCCATGGCGTCGATCAGTGCCCGACACACAGTCTTGAAACAGGTTGATCGACACGTTCAAGAGCATCTTGGCTTGAGCCAAGAAGAGGTTTCAACCAGCTCTTCAACAAACGGCGTGAAGCGCTTCACTAGATATCCCTACCGTGCCACATCCTCCAGCAGCGAGATTCGAGAAGGGGTGTTGCTCGAGCTTGGCACCAGGGGAAGTAGGAGTCCTTTCATCGAACACGAATATCGTTCGCTGATTTCTGACTTTGCAATCCGCCAACTGGGAGAGGCTGACACTGCTTGGGAGGAGTTTGGAGCGTTTAGGGTCTTGGTCCTAGCTCCCGAGCGCACTCTACTCGAGAAGCTCAGCGCCGTTCATGATGCCGCTGTTCGAAGAGACTCTAGAGACCTGGTCCGATTCGGACGCCATTTCCATGACATCCACTTCCTTTTGAAAAGCGATGCCGTATTGCAGTCTTTGACTGATCTTGGGGCTGCGGGGATTCAGGAAATATTTCATGAGATCTATGTTGAAAGCCTTGAATCTGGCCTGAATGCCTCTCCAAGACCCGAGGGTGGCTATGCCAACAGCCCAGCATTCGATCCGGATTATGTTCTAAGCAATGAAATTGCGCGCGGCGTCGACTTGGCCAAGGGACTTCTTTATGTCGAAGGTCCTAGCATTCATGAAATTAGGATGACCGTTCGTCAATTTAGTGCTCTGCTTTAGGTGCAAAATGAAGATGTCCCAAATGGCTTCGTATTCGGCAAACTTTTTGATTTCCCCCTGTGTCTAAGGGCGCTTGAGTGATTGGCTATCTAGGCTCGTCTCAGCATGATAAGACTCGAAGAAATCACCAAGACCTATCGCGGTGCTAAGGACCAGGCGCTCAAAAGCGTCTCCATAGACATCCAGCGTGGTGAGTTTGTGTTCCTGGTGGGAACCTCAGGTTCTGGCAAATCTTCACTATTGAGAATGATGCTCAGAGAAGAGCGGCCTGATCTGGGAAATGTTTTGGTGCTGGGCGAAAACCTAGGCCGGTTGCCGGCCAGACGAGTACCACAATTTCGAAGGCAACTGGGAGTGGTGTTCCAGGATTTCAGGTTGCTACCAAATAAAACTGTTTATCAAAACATTGCCTTCGCCCTTCGAGTAATTGGTAAGCCAAAGGCTTTTATTGAAACCGCGGTGCCTGATGTATTGAGGTTGGTTGGTTTAGATCACAAGTCAGATTCACTGCCTGCTGCACTGTCTGGTGGAGAGCAGCAGCGAGTGGCAATTGCCAGGGCGGTTGTGAACCGCCCTGAGGTGCTGCTTGCAGATGAGCCAACTGGAAACCTTGACCCGGCATCAAGCACTGAGATTATGAACCTGCTGGAGCGCATCAACCTAGCCGGCACCACGATTGTCATGGCCACCCACGATCCCAACATCGTCGACCGGATGCAAAAGCGGGTTATTGAAATCAGCAACGGTGAGATTGTTCGTGATGCGCAGACCGCCAGTTACAAAGAGATTCCGTCAGAGCCAATGCCGGTGATTCCAGATCCGGAAGATTTTAGGGACAGACCATGAAGTTAGGGTTTGTGCTTTCTGAAATGTGGGCGGGTATCCGCGGTAATTTCTCGATGATTGTTTCGATCATCCTGGTTACTTTTGTCTCGCTCAGCTTTGTTTCAGTTGCAGCTCTGCTGCAACTGCAGGTTGGAAACATGAAGAACTATTGGTATGACCGGGCTCAAATAGCGATCTACCTGTGTTCTGATTTCTCGCCCGAAGACCAGTGTCCGGCCGGCGTGGCTACCGATTCACAGGTAGCTGCAGTAAAGGCACAGTTGGAGTCAGCGGCTCTTGCCCCTCACATCGAAGAGTTCTACTTCGAGAGTCAGCAGGATGCCTACGACCGATTCTTGGCCGAGAGCGAAGACTTATCGGCTGCCCAGTATGTGCTGCCGGAGCAGTTGAATGAGGCGTTTTGGGTGAACCTGGTTGATCCTGAAAAATCTGACCTGATATCTGAGGCGTTCTCGAGCCAGCCAGGGGTTGCTGAAGTTAGAGACCAGCGTGGGTACCTAGATCAGATCATTAATTTTCTGAACATTTCTTCGTTGGCGGTTGCCGGGGTTGCAGCAATCATGCTGGCAAGTGCTGCGCTTTTGACCACCACCACAATCAGATTGAGCGCTTTTTCTAGAAGGCGCGAGATTTCGATCATGCGGCTTGTTGGGGCCTCCAGTTGGTCGATTCAACTTCCCTTTATCTTGGAGGGGGTGTTGGCGGCCCTGGTTGGCGGCGGCTTGGCAATTGCGGCGGTCGCCTTCGGCACCAGCTACTTTGTCACTGACATGCTGGCCACTCAGCTCGCCTTTACCAGCTTTGTTGGGGTCAATGAAGTTTGGAGCATTGCGCCATTTGTGATCGGTGTCGGTGTTCTAATTGCCACATTCGCGGCAGCTGTCTCGACCTTCCGACATGTTCGGGCTTAGTTTTTCTGGGAAACGGCAAACATCACAAATTCGTAAAGAATCAGCATAAATTTAAGTTGCGTAGCATAATACGCACCGATTAGGATAGACCTTTGCTTCCCTAACCCTTGCCCGACGATAAATAGCGGTTGTCTGGCGTGATGCAAATTGTGGCGTCTTTGGCTTAGGAATGCAGATTCCGCCTAAAAAAAAAATCGAGAACCCTAGGGGTAATTACTTTGGCTGCTGCGAAAAACGCTAAAACCATCAAGTCCGCAAAAAACTCTCGCTCTACAATGCGTCCAACCTTTGCAAAGCACCCAGACCCAATCGAGATCCCAGATCTACTCTCCCTTCAGACCGAGAGCT
>CAZBTW010000013.1:0-12227 GCA_964494925.1 uncultured Aquiluna sp. | reverse complement strand
GGTCTTCGCAGGCGACAGTTACGGCGCAGAAGGGTCGACTCTAGGTGAACTGGTCTTTGCAACCGGTATGACTGGCTATCAGGAGACGCTTACTGACCCTTCATATGCAGGTCAGATTGTTCTGCAGACTGCTCCACACGTGGGGATTACTGGGACAAATGCTTTGGATGAAGAATCCTCCCAGATCTGGGTTGCCGGTTACGTGCTCAAGCAGCCCTCCCGCATGGCCAGCAACTTCAGAGCCGAACGTACTTTGCTCGATGATCTTTTAGAACAAGGAATTGTTGGAATTTCCAACGTCGACACAAGGGCAATCACCATACACATCCGTTCGGCAGGAGCAATGCGGGCTGGAATCTTCTCGGGCGACACTGTGAAATCCAACGATGAGATGATCTCCGAGGTTAGAGCAGCAGCAGAGATGAAGGGAAGATCTCTCAGCGCAACAGTTTCGACCAAGGCCTCCAAGCTAATCCCAGCATCTGGCAAGAGTTTTGCAAAAGTTGCCATCCTAGACCTCGGTATCAAGAAGTCGACTATCGAGCATCTTGGAGAGCGCGGCTTAGAGGTCGAGCTGTTTCCCGCGGATTCAACCAGTGAAGAGATTCTTGCAACAAATCCTGACGCATTCTTTTTCTCGAATGGGCCGGGAGATCCAGCGGCCAGCGGATCACAAGTTCAGATGCTTAGAGAATTGCTCAAGACTGGAAAGCCATTTTTCGGCATCTGCTTTGGTAACCAGTTACTTGGACGAGCTTTAGGGTTTGAAACTTACAAACTAGATTTCGGTCACCGCGGCATTAATCAGCCAGTGCTAAACACAGCCAGCGGAAGAGTTGAGGTCACTGCACACAACCACGGCTTTGCTGTTCAGGTGGAGGGCGATGTTGCTGAAAGTCCCGCTGGCTTCGGTGAAGTTCGTGTCTCCCACCGAGGCCTGAACGATCAGGTAGTAGAGGGTCTCGAATGCACTGACATTCCAGCCTTCTCGGTTCAGTATCACCCCGAGGCAGCCGCAGGACCACATGACAGCCACTACCTATTCGATAAGTTCATTGCCGCAATCAAGGAGAGCAAGTAATGCCAAAAAGAACAGACATTAGATCAGTCCTTGTAATCGGTTCGGGTCCGATCGTGATCGGGCAAGCATGTGAGTTTGACTATTCTGGGACTCAGGCCTGTCGGGTGCTGCAGGAAGAAGGGATTCGCGTCATTCTGGTGAACTCGAATCCAGCGACCATCATGACTGATCCAGATTTTGCAGATGCGACCTACATTGAACCAATTACCCCAGAGGTAATTGAGGCGATAATCGAAAAAGAAAAGCCTGACGCCATTCTCCCAACCCTGGGCGGACAAACAGCCCTAAATGCAGCCATGGCACTTTACGAGCGTGGATCGCTTGAGAAGTACGGGGTCGAGCTAATTGGCGCAAACATTGACGCCATCAGGGCCGGTGAAGACCGCATGGAGTTCAAGCAGTTAGTTCTAAAAGCCGGTGCCTCGGTGGCAGCATCAGCAATCGCCCACACCATGGATGAGGTGCTTGAGATCGCCGATCAGATCGGCTATCCGATGGTGGTGAGACCATCATTCACAATGGGTGGTCTGGGTTCAGGCTTTGCCTACAACGAACAGGACCTGCGAAGAATTGCAGGCGCGGGATTGCAAGCTTCACCAACTACAGAGGTGCTGCTGGAAGAGTCAATAACTGGCTGGAAAGAGTATGAGCTGGAGTTGATGCGCGACAAGAACGACAACACAGTTGTGGTTTGCAGCATCGAGAATTTTGACCCGGTCGGTGTTCACACCGGAGATTCAATTACGGTGGCACCAGCACTCACCCTTACCGACCGTGAATATCAGAACATGCGGGACATTGCAATTCAGATCATCCGAGACGTCGGTGTCGACACCGGCGGCTGCAACATTCAGTTCGCTGTTGACCCCACCGATGGGCGCATAATCGTCATCGAGATGAACCCGCGTGTCAGCAGGTCTTCAGCGCTGGCATCAAAAGCAACTGGTTTCCCAATTGCCAAGATTGCAGCCAAGCTGGCAATTGGTTACACCCTGGATGAGATTCCAAACGACATAACCGGAGTGACGCCAGCTTCGTTCGAGCCGAGCCTCGATTACATCGTGGTTAAGGTGCCAAGGTTTGCTTTCGAGAAGTTTCCAGCGGCAGACCCAACCCTCACCACAACCATGAAGAGTGTTGGTGAGGTAATGGCGATTGGCCGGACCTTTACTCAAGCACTTCAGAAGGCGCTCAGATCGCTTGAAAAGCGTGGCAGTTCATTCACATTCCCAGATCTAAAGCTGGATGTCGAACAGCTGCTAGTAAGTATGTCCACACCTACCGAGAACCGAATCACACAGGTCCAACAGGCCCTATGGGCCGGGGCAACTGCTGAGCAGATTTTTGAGGCAACAAAAATTGACCCATGGTTTATCGATCAGATTGTTTTGATCAATGAAGAGGCAAAGTTATTCTCCGATTTGGCGGAAATTGACGTCGACGACATAAGAAGAGCCAAGCAACATGGATTCTCTGACCAGCAGCTAGCGATTATCCGCGGAGTTCAGGAGTCGGAGATTCGCGGGCTTCGGCACGAGCTTGGCCTCAGGCCTGTGTTCAAAACCGTTGACACCTGTGCTGGGGAGTTCCCGGCACTAACGCCCTATCACTACAGCTCCTACGAGCAGTTCAGTGAAGTCGCACCATCAGACCGCAAAAAGATTGTGATTCTTGGCTCGGGTCCAAACCGGATTGGCCAGGGCGTGGAGTTCGACTACAGCTGTGTGCATGCCACCTTTGCGCTCAAGGAATCTGGTTATGAGACGATCATGATCAACTGCAACCCTGAGACAGTGTCTACCGACTACGACACGGCCGACCGTCTGTATTTTGAGCCCCTAACTCTAGAGGACGTGCTCGAGGTAATTCATGCTGAATCACAGTCTGGTGAACTTGTCGGAGTGATGGTCCAGCTCGGTGGGCAAACCGCACTCGGTCTGGCTAATGGACTCAAGGAAGCAGGAGTTCCTATTCTGGGAACCACTCCAGAGGACATTGATCGTGCAGAGGAGCGCGGGAAGTTCCAGAAGATTCTAGATGCCGGCAAGCTACTGGCTCCTGCCAACGGCGTAGCAACTAACCTGACTGAGGCAGCAGCGGTTGCCACCAGAATTGGATTCCCGGTGCTGGTAAGACCAAGCTTTGTATTGGGTGGTCGGGGCATGGAAATCGTCTACGATCAAGCTTCACTCGAGGGCTATTTCGACCGAATCGCTGAGCATGCTCTGGTTGATAGCGAACATCCACTACTGGTCGATCGGTTCCTTGACGACGCAATTGAGATTGACATAGATGCGCTTTTCGATGGAACCGAGTTGTATGTCGGTGGAGTCATGGAGCACATCGAGGAAGCCGGAATTCACTCTGGTGATTCCAGCTGCACACTTCCACCAATTACGCTGAGTGAAAACCAGGTGAAGCGCGTTGTCGAGGCGACCAGAATCATTGCAGAGGGCCTCAATGTCGTTGGGTTGCTGAACGTCCAATTCGCACTGGCATCCGATGTCCTTTATGTGCTGGAGGCAAATCCTCGCGCGAGTCGAACAGTCCCATTTGTCTCAAAGGCATTAGGAATCACCCTGGCAAAGGCTGCCGCTAGGGTCATGGCAGGACAAAGCATCAGGGATCTGATTGATGCCGGGCATTTGCCAGCATCGGACGGGTCCCATTTCCCTGTCGGCACTCCGATCTCGGTGAAGGAGGCAGTGCTTCCTTTCAAGAGGTTTGCAACCAAGGACGGAAGGTTTGTTGATTCACTGCTGGGCCCAGAAATGCGTTCCACCGGTGAAGTGATGGGCATTGACAAGGACTTCCCAACCGCATTTGCAAAAGCCCAGGCAGGGTCTGGCTCTGCGTTGCCAACATCAGGTACCGTCTTTGTTTCCGTTGCTGATCGGGATAAACCACAGCTGCTGTTGCCGGTTAGGCGTCTAGCGCAGCTTGGTTATCGAATTCTTGCGACCAAGGGAACTGCCTCAATGCTCACACGGCACGGGATTCAGGCCCACTCGGTAATTAAGCATTCAACAAAGCAGCCGGGGGAGACTTCGATTGTTGACATGATTACCGCAGGCGATGTTGACGTGGTTGTGAACACTCCATCTGGAGCTGACGCTCGCGTTGATGGCTACGAGATCCGAGCAGCGACCACGGCAGCCGATAAGCCTATATTCACAACCGTCGCACAATTAAGTGCAGCGATAGGTTCATTTGAAGTTGTGCGCGAGGGACGCTTTAGGGTGAAGCCATTGCAGGAATACGCGCTTGAGAGAAGCGAGCTGGTCAGTGAGTAATTTCACATCAACGCTAAATGCGCAGGTATTGGCGCATGGACCGCTCTGCTTGGGAATCGATCCGAGCGAGACAGAGCTGCATAACTGGGATCTACCGGATAGCGCCAGCGGTGCCCGTGAGTTTGCACTTCGATGCATTGAGGCAGCCGAGGGCAGGTTAGGAATCATAAAGCCGCAGGTGGCATTCTTTGAGCGATTTGGATCCAGTGGGTTCTTAGCGCTTGAGGAAGTGTTGCAAGCAGCTCGAGATTTGGGCCTGGTGGTTATCGGTGATGCCAAGCGCGGCGATATTGGATCCACCATGCTCGGTTATGCCCAAGCATGGTTTGGTGACGACTCGCCGTTAAGGGTCGATGCGCTAACAGTAAGCCCATATATGGGGCCAAGTTCTATGGAAACGATTTTGGATTATGCGCGAGATGTTGGCGGGGGGCTTTTCTTGTTAGCAGCAACTAGCAATCCGGAGGCCTCTGAACTGCAGACCGCCAGCAAAGACTCCGAGTTGGTTTCAAGAATCGTTCTCGAAATGGCAAAGCAAATTGGAGCGGGGGATTGTGGCGTTGTGATTGGTGCCACCCAGGATCTGGAGCAATTTGGTATAGCTGATATTCGCAGCACTGATGTTGGGGTTCCGATTCTCGCGCCAGGATTTGGAGCACAGGGCATTGGGCTCTCTGAACTCCATAGTCGGTTTGGAGCGAGTAGTCACCGGGTGATTCCAAACATGTCTAGGGCCTTGACCATGTCCGGACCTGCGTCGATAGCCAAGTTGATTGATAAGGCTAAGTTGGAATTATGAGCCTGATAGTTATTGCTGGACCAGCTGGGGTGGGTAAAGGAACTTTGGTTCGCTGGCTGCTTGAAAACGACAAGCGCTTTACTCTTTCTGTTTCTGCAACCACCAGATTGCCTCGACCCGGCGAGACAGATGGCAAGGATTATTGGTTCTTGGACAGAGCTGGGTTCGAAGAGCTTATTGCCGATAATCAACTACTTGAGTGGGCTGTTGTGCACGGGGACAACTATTACGGCACTCCGCTAAACGAGCTGACAAGGGCCGAGGCAAATGATCAGCACCTGCTGCTAGAAATCGACGTCCAAGGCTCGCGGCAAATCTCAGACAGAATACCAGCAGCGATCAAGATTTTTATACAGCCCCCAAGTTGGGAGGAGCTGGAGACCAGGTTACGAAAAAGAGCAACCGAGACAGAATCACAAATTCAAACTAGACTAGAGACTGCTCGAGCGGAACTTATGGCTTCGGCCGAGTTTGATTTTCAGGTAATTAACGATGACCTGGCCGCAGCTGGCAAAAAAATTGTTGAAATTATTAACGAAGCAGAGGAATTACGATGAGCGACAACCAAGGACAGCTAACCGGCATTGTTTCACCACCGATTGACGAGCTACTTGAGAAGGTTGACTCCAACTACCAATTGGTTATCTTTGCTTCAAAGCGTGCCCGTCAGATCAATGAGTACTACAGCGCATTGCATGAAGGAAGCCTTTTCAACTACGTTGGTCCGCTGGTTGACTCATCGATTGATGACAAGCCACTAAGCATTGCTCTGCATGAAATTCACGAGGGCAAGCTTGTAATGACCCCAAATAAGTAGTTTCACTTGCGCATTCTGCTTGGAATTACCGGTGGAATCGCCGCCTATAAAGCTGCGAACCTGATTCGAGCATTTACTGAGGCCGGTCATGAAGTTACCACCTTGCCCACGGAAAACGCATTGCGTTTTGTCGGCAAGGTGACGCTCGAGGCACTTTCGGGCCACTCCATTGACACCGACCTCTACAGTGACGTCGCCTCCGTTAGGCACGTAGAACTCGGACAGAATGCTGACCTGATTGTTGTGGCTCCCGCCACAGCGAACTTTTTAGCAAAACTTTCAGGCGGAATTGCAGACGATCTGCTTATGAATGCGATCCTCGCCAGTACCGCGCCGGTTTACGTTATTCCTGCCATGCACACTGAGATGTGGCTCAATCCCGCCACGGTCGAGAATGTGTCCAAGCTAGCTAGTCGTGGAATCAAAGTCATGGAGCCGGCATCCGGAAGACTAACCGGTCAAGACTCGGGACCTGGTCGCCTCCCAGAGGTCGAGGACATTGTTGAGTTTGTCCTCTCAGGCCGCCCTCTTGCTGGCCTGGAGGTTGTAGTCACCGCCGGAGGCACCAGGGAGCCAATAGATGAGGTTCGCTACATAGGTAACGCATCGTCAGGACGCATGGGTATCGAGCTTGCTAAGGCGGCTCGTGACCTCGGTGCCAATGTCAAACTAATTGGAGCCAACCTAGAAGCTGCCGCGCCAGCTGGAGTTGAGCTGATTTCGGCTTCAAGTGTTCAGGACCTAGAGCTTGCAATGGACCTCAGATGCGATTTATTGATCATGGCTGCAGCCGTTTCTGATTTCAAGGTCGACAGACCTTTCAAGGGGAAGCTCTCAAGATCAGAAGCCGGTCAGATTTCACTGACACCAACTAAAGACCTGATTGCCGGATATGCAGCCAGCCACCCGGACACGTTCACGGTGGCCTTTTCGCTCAGTGCTGCAGGCGACTCGGTGGCAGAGAGGGCAACCGAAAAACTTTGGTCCAAGGGAGTCCAGGCCGTAGTCGGGAACAGTGTCGATGCGCTTGGAAGTGACACAACAGAAGTGCTTGTTGTCACCAGTGAAGCCCAGAAGGCTGTAAAAGGCAGTAAAGCAGAGGTTTCGAAGGCGTTAGTTCTCGAGTTTTTTAGGTTGATGTCGACGCGCTAACTAGAATTAGAAGCATGACCCCACGCACATTTACCTCAGAGTCTGTTACTGAGGGGCACCCCGATAAGATTTGCGATCAGATTTCGGACACCATTCTTGACGCCATCCTTGAACAGGACCCGAACGCACGGGTAGCTGTAGAAACCCTGGTAACCACTGGGCTGGTTCATGTCGCTGGTGAAGTTGACACCACTGGATATGTCGAGATTCCGCAACTGGTTCGGCAGAAATTGCTCGACATTGGCTACAACTCCTCAGCAATTGGCTTCGATGGTGCATCCTGTGGAGTCTCAGTTTCTATCGGTCAACAATCTTCCGACATCGCAGCTGGAGTAAATAATTCACTAGAGACAAGATTCGCCGATGGTGAGATTGACTTGGGTGCTGGGGATCAGGGAATGATGTTCGGGTTTGCCACAGATGAGACACCAAGTTTTATGCCTACACCCATTTCGCTTGCCCACCAGTTGACACAAACACTGTCGAACGTACGCCGGGAGATGGGTTCATCGGTGTTGAGGCCGGACGGCAAGGCTCAGGTTTCTATTGACTACGCGGACAATCGGCCCACCTCAGTCAACACCGTTGTTGTTTCAACTCAACACCATCCCGACATCTCACAGGATGAGCTCGCAACAATAGTTTGGGATCGAGTTGTAAAACCAGTGCTCGCGGGTTCAAACCTGGACACTGAGTCGACGCGCTTTATTTCAAACCCCTCGGGGAAATTCGTGATTGGTGGCCCTCAGGGGGATGCCGGCCTTACTGGACGAAAAATAATTGTTGACACCTATGGCGGAATGGCTCGACACGGGGGAGGAGCCTTCAGCGGCAAGGACCCCTCAAAGGTTGATCGTTCCGCTGCTTACGCCATGCGCTGGGTTGCTAAAAACTTGGTGGCCGCCGGGCTTGCCAGCAGAGCGGAGATACAAGTTGCTTACGCCATTGGAGTTGCGAATCCAGTGGCAATGTATGTTGAAACATTTGGGACCGAAACCGTGGACCAGGAGGCTATTGAAAAAGCCATTAGACAGGTCTTTGACTTGCGACCAGCTGCCATTATTTCCGAACTAAACCTTCGCCGCCCGATTTACGCACAAACAGCAAGTTACGGTCACTTTGGTCGAGACCTGTCCGACTTCACTTGGGAGCGACTAGATAGAGTCGATGCGTTGAAGGACGCAGCAGGTAGTTAGATGCCTCGCTTTGCTTCCGTCGTTGCAAAGTCACCACTTATTCAGCTGGACAGGGCATTCGACTTTGTCATTCCGGAACGTCTTCAGGACGAGATTCTGGTGGGGCAATCAATAAAGTTCAACTTCGGTAGATCCCAGAAGCCGCTCACTGGATTTGTGGTTGACCTTATGGAAGTCAGCGAGTTTGCAAAAAACGAGCTGCTTGAGATCGAAGACATAGACCCACTACTGAGGGCCGAGACTCTCGCCTTTGCAAGGCAGGTTGCAGATAGACAATGTGTTGCCCTCGGTGAAATATTGTCGCAGTCGATTCCGGATCATATGAAAACTGTTGAGAAACTAGATCCGATTCGTGAGGGTAAGCCGCAGATTGATCTCAGCGTTCCGGTTGTCCCTGCACTTGGAATGAGATCCGCAGTTCTCAGTTCTGGGCGGCAGTTAGATTTCAAATCGCGACTCGTGCCAGATTGGGCGATACTTCTTGCAGCAGAAGCCGTCGCTACTTTTGCAGCAGGTGGCTCTTCTATTCTTATAGTTCCAGAGCGTTCAGATCTGGATGTGCTGACAACACTATTTGAACAACTTGGCTTGATAGACATGTGCATTGTCTTGAAACCCGGGCAGAAAAAGTCAGTGCGATTCCAGTTGACTCACCAGGCTGCAAGCAGTCCAGCCGCCATTGTCCTAGGCACAAGATCCGCAATTTACTCACCGGTTCAAAACCTTCAGTTCATTGGTTTGCATGATGATCTTGACGATTCTTACCGAGAGCAGGGCTCGCCGTATACGAACCTTCGCGAGCTTGCGCTGATGCGCGCCGGAGAGAACATAAAGCTAGTTTGCACAGCCCCCTACAGGTCTATTGAGATTCAACGTTTGGTCGAGCTGGGATATATGAGCGATCACAAGATTGACTTACCTTCACCGAAAATTTCCTACACAGAACCAGGTCTAAGGATGGACCAGGCAGGTTTTCAGCTTGTCAGAGAGAGCCTTGAGAATGGACCGGTCTTGGTTCTATTGCCTCGAAAGGGCGACTCAGCGGCCAATTTCTGTGGCGGATGCGGTCAGAAACTCACCTGTTCATGTGGTGGATATTTTTGGCAACCTACGGCCGAGAGAACCGTGTGCAGAATCTGCTCCAAAGCGCACATTTCTTGTTCAAATTGCCAATCACGGGTAGTAAAGAAGGGCAGGACTGGGTCAACTAGACAAGTCTCGGAATTAGGTAGGGCGTTTCCTAACGTGCTGATAACCGAGGCTACTGGCACAAAGAAACCAACTGGGCTAAAACAAAAGAACCAAATAGTCGTGGCAACACCTGGCTCAGCACCACGACTGCCTGGGGGCTATGCAGCTGTTCTAATTCTGGATTGCGACATTTGGCTAGCCAGGCAGACGCTTAATGCGCAGCCGCTGGCAATTCGAGATTGGATGGAGGCGGTAGAGCTTTTGGCACCGGATGGACGAGCGGTCCTGGCCGGAGTTCCCAGCGAGCTGGGCAAGGCCATTGCACTTCGGAAATTCACAGCCCTTGCCAGCACCTGGTTGAGCGAAGCCAAGGAGACAGGATTACCGCCCGCAAAGCGAATCTGCACCCTTGAAGCTGAACCAAAGGTTCTTGAAGCAGCCGTCTCCGAGGCTCGCAAGGCTGGCGCAACCATACTCCGAATGGATGCCAAGACAAATGTCGCACTAATTAGTTTCAGTTACTCACAGGGAGTCTCGGTTTCGAAATCACTTAGGGCTGTTGCCGCTGGCGCAATCGCCAGAACTGTTGGCAATAACAAGCGTCGTGGACTGAAGGTCATCATGGATGATTCGGGAGCACTGTAAGTTGAATGCGATGAAAATAGTATTTGCTGGCACACCTGAGATCGCGGCTGGAGCGCTGCGGAGAATCTCGCAGGAACATGAAGTTGTGTTAGCGGTAACTATGCCGGATGCCGTCGTAGGGAGAAAGAAGGTACTTACCCCGTCTCCGGTCGCAAGCGCAGCAGCCGAGCTAGGCATTCCAGTAATGAAAGCCTCCAGAATTGGACCGACTGAAGACCTTCAGTTTTCAAGCTGCGGTGCTGAGCTTGCAGTAGTGATTGCCTATGGTGCGCTGCTTCCAGAATCTAGCTTGGCTCTATTTCCATGGCTAAACATTCACTACTCCATGCTCCCGGCCTTCAGGGGCGCCACACCCCTTCAGCACAGCATGATTCAGAACACAGGTGTTGGAATATCGATTTTTAGGCTTGACCATGGGATGGATACCGGACCACTCATTGTACAAAAGCCCATGGAATTTCTTGCCGGGGAGACAGCCGACCAGGCACTTCATAGATTCACTGCCGTAGGTGTGGAACTCTTACTCGATTCGCTCAGTTCAAGCTTGAAGGAAACACCGCAGGTTGGGGTTGCTAGTTATGCGCCCAAGTTTTCAAGACTTGATGCCAAGTTGAACCTAGACGAAAGTGCAGATCAGATTGAACGGAAAGTCCGTGCGTTCAATCCAGAGCCGACTGCCTGGGTAACACACTCAGACCAGCCGCTTCGAATAATTAGTGTCAGTCCATTGACTTCACCGCCTGAGGACAAGGGCGTTGTTACTGGTCAAGTGGCAAAACTGGAAACCGGGCAAGTAGTTCTAAAGGTCGGTGGGGGAGGCTGGTTGGAGCTTGAAGAGGTTCAACCCGCGGGGAAGTCAAAAATGTCAGGTACCCAGTGGTGGAATGGCTTGAGAGGCGAGGCAAGATTTGAGTAACGCACGACAGGTGGCTTTAGATCTGCTGCTGAGGGTTCAAAATTCGGACAGCTATGTGAACCTGTTGCTACCGAAAGTCTTAGAGAAGAACCATGTCGAGGACGCAGACAGGGGTTTCATTCAAGAACTTAGCTATGGAACGCTTCGTTGGGAACTTCAGTACGACGCGATCATTGACCACTTCACGCCGGGCAAGACCCTGTCGCCGCTTTTGAGAACCTCCCTAAGAATGGGGTTGCACCAGCTGTTCAGGATGAGAGTCGCAGTGCACGCTGCCTTGAATGAGACCGTAGATCTGGTCAAGCGACATGAAACAAGCGCCGCAGGCCTAGCAAACGCTGTATTGCGAAATGCCGAGAGGTCAGGTTTAGAGCCATTACTTGAAACGCTGACTGAAAATTCTGGTCGACTTGAATCGCTTTCAATCATTTATTCGCATCCCCAGTGGATTGTTTCCAGCCTGCTAAGCGCCCTGGAGTTAGACGGCAGGCAAGTGGACCTAGAGGCAATTCTCAGTGTTAATAATGAGGTTCCACAGGTCAACCTAGCCGCGCTCTCGCAAGCAGCCAGAGAGCAACTCGAGACTCTACAGGTTGAGCAGGGACAGGCTTCACCCATTGGATTCCTGGCCAAGGGAAACCTTGATCGATACCTAGAAATCCCGGGTGTTCGAGTCCAAGACCAAGGGTCTCAACTGGTTGCGCTTGCCCTTGGAAAAGTTGCGGACACTGGCGGGAAATGGCTAGACATGTGTGCAGGCCCGGGAGGAAAAGCTGCTTTGTTGGAGAGCCTGCTTGAAGACAAACCAGGCAACCTTACCTGCTACGAGCCAAATCCAAAGCGAGCCGAACTGGTAAGGCAGGCCCTACGACAAAATGGCAAGACAACTGTTGAAGTCCTTTCAGGTCAGAGCGCGCCCATTGCCCAGTTCGATGCTATTTTGCTTGACGCCCCCTGCTCTGGTCTGGGTTCGCTCAGACGTAAGCCGGAGGCGCGCTGGCGCAAATCCACCGATCAGTTACCGCAGCTCACCAAGCTCCAGTCTGAGCTGATTGATGCTGCGGTTGCGGCACTGAAACCCGGTGGCTACCTGATGTATGCGACCTGCTCTCCGGTGGTTGCCGAAACAAACGGGCA
>CAZBTW010000012.1:0-12255 GCA_964494925.1 uncultured Aquiluna sp. | reverse complement strand
ATGAAGTCGGTCGGCAAGCTTAATAACCAAGACCCGAACATCCTTGCTCATCGCAACCACCATCTTGCGCATGGTCTCAGATTGAGCCGTATCACCGAACTTGACTTTGTCGAGCTTTGTCACTCCGTCGACTAAAAGGGCAATCTCCGCGCCGAAGTCCTGCTTGAGTGCCTCAAGTGAATAATCAGTGTCCTCAACAGTGTCGTGAAGCAGAGCTGCGGCTATGGTGGCCGGTCCTGACCCAAGATCTGCGAGTATGCGGGCCACTGCCAATGGGTGAGTTATATATTCCTCACCACTTTTCCTAAGTTGCCCCTCGTGATATTTCGCAGCAATCGAGTAGGCACGTTGGATAACTTGAGTTTCGGCCTTTGGGTGATTAGTTCGTACGATGCGAATAAGAGCTGCAAGGTCGTTTCCATACGCAGTGGAGGATCGCGTGAAAATTTTTGGCAGCCTGGACCTGAGCGAATTGCCTTTCGCATCACTCATTTCGACTCCCCTACTCGTGCAAGTAGAAGTCTAGGCGCGGTTTGCTTCAACTTTCTCTGCAGCCTTAGCCAAAGCTGGCTCCTTCTCACGCAAGTGTGCGTAGATCGGCGCAGCTAAGAAAATCGACGAGTAAGTACCCACGATAGTTCCGACAAACAGAGCAAGTGCAATGTCTCGAAGGGTTCCGGCCCCTAGAACAAGTGAACCGACAAAGAGAATCGATGCTACTGGAAGCACTGCAACAACCGAAGTATTGATGGAGCGAACCAGAGTCTGGTTAACAGCTAGGTTGACCATCTCGCCAAAAGTTCTAGTCTCTGAGTACTCGACCTCAAGAGTATTCTCACGAACCTTGTCAAAGACTACGACCGTGTCGTAGAGGGAGTAAGCCAGAATTGTCAGGAATCCAATGACGGCCGCCGGCGTGACCTCGAACCCAACCCCGGCGTAAATACCGGCGGTGAGAATCAAGTCGTGAGCCAATGCCAACAGCGCCGCAACCGACATTTTCCAGCTTCTGAAATAGACAGCCATCAGAAGAGACACGAGGATCAGGAATGTAACCAAACCGGTCAGAGCCTGGTTGGTTACATCAGCTCCCCAGTTAGGTCCAATAAAGCTTGAGGCGACTTCAGAGTCGGCTACTCCATAAACCTTTGCCAACTCGAGACGAACCGCTTCAGACTCTAGGTCGCCCAGTTGCTCGGTTTGAATGCGGATGTCGATTGCCCCAACATCTGTAACGTTTACTTGCGATCCAGGCGCGACCTCTTGAATGACATCAACAGCCAAGTCATGTGAAAGCTCCTGAGCATTTCCGAGCCTGAACTCAGAGCCTCCCCGGAACTCAATGCCAAAGTTGAAACCACCCTTGACTACTGGAAGGGCAATCGCAAGAATCACGGCCACCGCAGCAACGACGTACCAACGCTTTCTTCTGCCTACAAAGTCAAAACTTTGCTCACCCGAATAAAGCCTGTTTCCAAAATCTCTTGCCTTACTCATCCGAGTCTCCCTTAGCTGCTAGAGCCTTACGCTCAGCAATTGTTTGGCGCTTCTGCGCCTCTTTTGATGCCTTTTCAGCTTTCCCGCTTGCCAGGTTCTTCGCAACTCGGAACTCACCGCGGCCCTTGTAGCTGGCCTGTTTCGCAGACAGGTCAAAGCCAGAGAACCTGTGACCGGAGGCAAAGAACTTATTGCGAGCCAGCAACTGAACAAGTGGGTGGGTAAACATGGTCACAATCAGAAGGTCGATCAGCGTTGTCAAACCAAGAGTGAACGCGAAGCCTCGAACCGATGAGCTGGTTAGTAGGTAGAGAACCACAGCAGCCGTGAAGCTCACTGCGTCAGAAATCAGAATTGTGCGAAGTGCTCGCTTCCATCCAGCTTCGACAGCTGACTCCAAGTTTCTACCGTCACGAAGTTCGTCTCTAATACGTTCGAAGTAAACGATGAACGAGTCCGCCGTGATACCAATGGCAACAATCAAACCAGCGACACCTGCCAGGGAGAGGCGGTAGCCCTGTCTCCATGACAAGAACGCGATTGCCAGGTAGACAAGTAGTGCAGCCACGATGAGAGATCCAAGAACTACCGTTGCAAGGCCGCGGTACTGGAAAGCCATGTAGATGACAACGAAGATAAGACCAATCAATCCCGCTAGAAGTCCAGAACGCAGAGAATCCTCACCCAACGTTGCCGATACATTCTCCTGGCTCTGAACCTCAAAGCCAATAGGGAGAGCTCCGTACTTGAGCTGATCCGCCAGCACTGTCGCACTTTCTTGAGTGAAGGAGCCAGTAATTTGAGCCTGACCATTAGTGATCACCGCGTTTGTTGATGGTGCAGTGATAACAAGACCGTCCAGGGTGATTGCAAATTGATCGGTTGGACTTGGCTGACCAAATAGTCGCGAAGTGACCTCACCAAAGGCGCGAGTTCCCTCAGGATTGAATTCAAGGTTTACTGCCCAGGTGTTGGTGCTGGCTCCGGTTTGGGTGGTTACTGTTCCGGCTGATGCGTCTGAGATGTCAGCGCCTTGAACCTCTACTGGACCCAGGATGTACTTATAAAGATAAAACTCATCACAGGTAACCAGTGCGATGGTTGGGTCATCAACTTGACCCGGCTCCCTGAATGGAGCCGAACAATCGAAATTGTCAAACTCGGCACGGATGCGATCGGTGATCCAGGCTGGGTCACTAGCGTTAGCTGGCTCAATGGCCGTTTCGTTGCTGAGTGCATCGAGATCGACTGGCTCAGCCCCTTCGGCTGGAGGCTGGGAAATTGCCTGTTCGATTACCGGACGGAATTCAAGCAGAGCGCTAGCGCGAATCAACTGCAGAGTTGTTGCATCCGGTGTTCCGGGAATCGCAACAACAATGTTCTGATTCCCCTGGATTGAGACCTGTGCCTCACCTACACCAGAGCCGTCGATACGCTGACGAATGATCGTTACAGCCTGGTTCAACTGCTCGGCACTTGCCTGCTCGCCGTCTGCGACGGTCGGAGTAAGGATAATTTGGGTTCCACCTTGCAAGTCAAGAGCAAGTTCCGGTGCGTAGGACGCCCCGGGCTGACCACTGGCTACGCCCCAGACCATCAATCCAATGAAAAATACCGCGATTCCCGATAACCAGGAGAGTTTTGTCCTGGCCGAGCCGGCGGTTGTGTTTTCAGCCAAAATCTATTTCCCCTCAGCGGACTCAATACCGCGAATTGCTTGCTTCACCACTCGGAGCTTTGTTCCGGGAGTTGTCTCAAGTTCGATGTCGTCGCCGTCAATAGCTACAACCTGCCCCTTGATGCCGGCGTGAAGCAAAACGTTTGCTCCAACCTGCAAGGACGATACGAGATTCTCTGCATCACGCTTACGCTTCCTGTTTTGGCTCACCAAAAGCAGAATCATGGCGGCGAGAACCGCTAAGAGTAGATAATCCAAGATTTTCCTAACCGATTGGTACCCCGAAATTATAGGCGGTAGTTAGGAAAACTGCGCTATTGAATCCCTAAGTGGGCCAATCCGCCCGGAGTAATTTCTCTGCCGCGGGGTGTTCTATGAATCAGGCCGGCTCGAATCAGAAACGGTTCGATGACAGATTCAATGGTGTCAGGCTCCTCCCCTAGCGCCACTGCCAAAGTTGAAAGCCCAACCGGTTTGGCACTGAATTTGGTGGCCAGCATGTTCAATAACGTGCGATCGACCCTATCCAGGCCTAAATCGTCGACTTCGAACAGCTCCATGGCGCTTACTGCGGTTTCTTCGGTTATCTGCTCTAGCTCGTTGACGCTTGCGAAATCACGCACTCTGCGTAGCAGCCTGTTCGCGATTCTTGGGGTTCCTCGAGAACGCTCACTCAGAAGCTCTAGAGCCGGATGTTCCAAAGCAATGCCAAGCTTCTTAGCTGACCCCTCCAAAACTCGATAGAGATCGGCAGGATCGTAGTACTCCAAAAAGGCTGTAAACCCAAAACGATCCCGCAATGGAGTCGGAAGCATTCCACTTCGCGTGGTCGCACCGATGAGCGTGAAGGGGGCGATGTCCAACGAAATTGAGGCGGCACCTGGACCCTTACCCACCATCACATCAACGCGAAAGTCTTCCATCGCCAAGTAGAGCATTTCCTCAGCACTGCGACTCATGCGGTGAATCTCATCGATAAACAAGACGTCTCCAGCTTCAAGTGCCGACAGAATTGATGCCAGGTCCCCCGAGGACTGAATCGCAGGCCCGCTGGTTAGTTTCAGCGCCCGCTCTGCCTCATGCGCCACGATCATCGCGAGCGTTGTTTTCCCAAGACCCGGAGGTCCAGCCAGCAGCATGTGGTCGGCTGAACGCCCACCTTTCTTGGCGGCTTGGATTACAAGCGAGATCTGGTCAACGACCTTTTGTTGTCCGACAAATTCACCGAGCACACGAGGGCGTAACGCCGCCTCAAGTTCGCGCTCTTCGGGCAAGCCGTCATTAATCACTGGAGCTTCGCCTTACCCAGTTCAGCCAAGGCCTGTTTTAGTAGTTCAGACTCAGAAAGCGATTGATCCAATGTTGCAAGCAGTTTCCTCGAAGCAAACTCATCCCCACCAAGTTGAACCATTGCCAGTAGAACGTTTTCGTTGAGGCGCGGAGAACTGCTTGTGCCAACCTTTCCACTGAGTGAAATAAGCACCAATTTGGCTGTCTTTGGGCCAATGCCCGGAATAGCGCGGAAGGCCTGTTCATCCTGATTATTTACAGCGTTTATCAGTAGCTCGGGGGTCAGGCCGGATAGCGTTGTCATGGCCAACTTTGGGCCAATGCCGTTTACTCCGCATAGTAAGTCAAACAACTCTAGCTCTGCTTGGGACTGAAAGCCGAACAAAGACATGTCGTCTTCTCTAACAATCAATTTGGTATCAATCGTGATCTCCATGCCAACGTTGAGCTTCATGCTGTGTCGAGAGGTTAGAAACACTGAGAATCCAACTCCAGAGACCATCAAAACCACACGGTCCGAATGAACCTGCGAGACCTTGCCCTGAAGAATTGAAATCACTGGTCTAACCTAATCTGCGATTGGCTGACTTTGCCGCTGCAACCCACTTCTTCTGGGCATCGGTTCCGGTTCTGGCGCTTCTCTTTGATGCACATATCGCCACGGCGAGAGCATCCGCCACATCGGCAGGTTTGGGAACCTCGCTGAGCTTTAGAAAACTCGCGACCATTTTAGAAACCTGCTGCTTGTCAGATCTTCCATGGCCGGTAACGGCAAGCTTTACTTCACTTGGGGTGAAGAATTCCAGGGGAATGTTGTGATTGTGCGCTATGGCCATGAGGGCCCCAGATATCTGCGCCACTCCCATTACGCTGCGCAGATTAGCCTGCGCGAAAACTCGCTCGAGGGCTATTAGATCTGGCTTGTGCTCCAGAATTAGGCCTTCTAGGCCCTTGGCAATTTGCCCGACTCTCCTACTTGGGTCACTGTCCGGGCTCGAGGTGAAGAGACCAAAATCGATAGCTGAACTCCCCTTGATGAGTCCATACCCGCAGCGAGTGAGCCCCGGGTCTACACCAAGGATTACTGTCACTAGCCTTGAGCCTCTAATTCAGCCAAGACCGCGTCAGAAATCTGCATGTTGGTGTAAACCTCCTGCACATCATCCAAATCCTCGAGCGCTTCAACTAAGCCAATTACCTTGGCAGCGGTGGCAGCGTCGACCTCTACCCTGAGACTTGAAACGAACTCAACATCAGCCGACTCGTAATCAAGCCCAGCTTCGCCAAGCGCCGTGCGAGTGGCCACGATTTCGCTTGGGTCACAGGTAAGCAAGAAACCTCCAGGTATCTGTTCAAGGTCCTCGACCCCATGTTCGATGGTGGCCTCGAGAATCTTGTCCTCCTGGTGATCGCCTGAGAGGTGAATGATTCCCTTTCGGGCAAATTGATAGCTCACAGATCCTGGGTCCGCCATGTTTCCGCTGTTTTTAGTAACAGCCAGTCGAACTTCAGCGGCAGCGCGATTTCGATTGTCGGTTAGACATTCAATGAGGACCGCAACACCAGCGGGACCGTAACCCTCGTACATGATGTTTTGGTACTCAACGCCATCGCCTAACTCACCGGCTCCGCGCTTGACCGCACGATCAATGTTGTCGCTGGGCAACGAGTTTTTACGAGCCTTGTAAACGGCATCATAAAGTGCTGGGTTTCCATCGATGTCTGATCCGCCCATCCTGGCAGCGACTTCGATGTTCTTGATTAGCTTCGCAAACAGCTTCTGACGCTTTGCGTCGTTAGCCGCTTTTTTGTGTTTGGTGGTTGCCCACTTGGAATGACCTGACATAGTGACTCTAAATTACTAGCAAATACTTCATTTGATGGATGAAACAAACAACTTGTGTAAATGTTTGGCACCGGTCATTTCGGGATGAAAACTTGCTCCAAAGAGATTTCCAAACCTAACAGCAACGACTTCGTTCTCGTATTCGGCAACAACCTCGCACGGACCCGGGTCCAGAATTCGGGGCGCTCGAATGAACGCGACTTGCTCACTAACGCCGTCCGAGTATTGAACGGTGGCCTCGAAGGACTGTAGCTGACCACCATAGGAATTACGTTCGGTTGTAACAGGCAGTCCGCCTATCAGCTTCTGTCCAGCAAGCGCACCAGAAACCTTGTCGGAAAGCAAAATCAGACCGGCGCAGGTTCCCATTACAGGCTTTGATGCGGCAAATTCTCGTATCGGCTCAAGTAGGTCAAATAAGACCAGCAGCTTGGAAATAGTGGTGGATTCACCGCCAGGAATAATCAGCGCAGCAACTTGGGACAAATCCGTCACTGTCTTTACAGCAACTGCCTCAGCTCCAATTTCCTCGAGTAATTCAAGGTGTTCGCGACTATCTCCTTGAAGGGCTAGAACACCGACTCTCAATTACCAGCCACGCTCCGAAAGCTTGTGAGGTGCAGGTAGGTCACTGACGTTGATTCCAACCATTGCTTCACCTAGACCTCTTGAGGCCGACGCGATCGCATCTGCATCTTGATACATGGTGGTTGCCTTTACTATGGCTGCTGCCCGAGCTTCTGGATTTCCAGACTTAAAGATTCCCGAGCCAACGAATACACCATCGGCACCCAACTGCATCATCATCGCAGCATCAGCAGGTGTTGCAACGCCTCCAGCTACGAACAAAACAACGGGGAGCTTTCCATCTTTGGCAACCTTCTTGACTAGCTCATAGGGCGCCTGAAGCTCTTTGGCCGCAACGAAGAGTTCATCATCGGTCTTCGCACTTAGGGCGCGAATCTCACCAAGAATGGTGCGGATGTGTTTTGTGGCCTCAGAAACATCCCCTGTGCCAGCTTCACCCTTTGAGCGAATCATTGATGCACCTTCGGTGATTCGCCGAAGTGCTTCACCTAGGTTTGTTGCACCACAGACGAAGGGAACCTTGAAGCCCCACTTGTCAATGTGGTTGACATAGTCGGCTGGGCTGAGGACCTCTGACTCATCGATGTAGTCAACTTTGAGGGATTCGAGTACTTGTGCCTCTACAAAGTGGCCAATACGAGCCTTTGCCATCACTGGAATCGAGACCGAGCGAATAATTTCGTCGATAAGGTCTGGGTCGCTCATTCTGGCGACGCCGCCCTGCGCGCGAATGTCAGCTGGAACCCTCTCAAGGGCCATTACCGCAACTGCACCCGCGTTCTCTGCAATTATGGCCTGCTCGGCATTGACGACATCCATAATCACGCCGCCCTTTAGCATCTCGGCTAGGCCGGACTTAACTAGGGGTGTTGACTCTTGTTTGTTTGACATATCTAAATCCTAAGCGCTTGTAACCCAGTTATCTGCAATTGTCTGTCTAACTTCTCCCAAAAGCTTTGGCATCGCTTTCGTTTGGGCGATGATTGGGAAGAAATTCGAGTCGTTTCGCCATCTGGGAACGATGTGCTGATGAAGGTGGCCAGCGATGCCAGCTCCTGCAACCTGCCCTTGGTTCATCCCAATATTGAATCCATGACAGCCTGAGGTTTCCCTAATTGTTCGCATTGCCTGCTGGGTGAGCAATGCGATCTCTGCTACTTCAGCCGCATCTGCCTTGTCGTAGGTATCAACATGGCGATATGGGCAAACCAAGAGATGGCCGGCGTTGTAGGGAAACAGATTTAGTAAAACGAATGCGTGCTCACCCCTCCGAACGATAAGTCCGTCCTGATCAGACCCCTTTGGGGTTTCGCAGAATGGGCACTCTGACTCAGACGGCTGTTGAAGTTGCTCGATGTAGACCAGTCGATGCGGAGTCCAGAGCCGCTCGTAGCCGTCCTGCATCTGACCAAAAGCCTCCAGGTTATCCATCGTTATACCTGAGCCTTTGACGCGATGGCATCCAGAATTAGGTGCTTTGCTTCTGCCAGTGGAATGTCGTTCTTTTGTGATCCATCGCGATATCTAAAGGCCACGGTTCCAGCCTCCTGATCCCTGGCGCCCGCGAGAATAATGAAAGGAACACGCGCCAACGTGTGATCGCGAATCTTCTTCTGCATGCGGCTATCCGAGTAGTCGACTTCAACTCGTACTCCGGATGTCGCCAAATCCTGAGCAAACCCCGCTAGGTAGTCTTCAAACTCAGCTGCCACAGCCACGCCGACAGCTTGAACCGGTGCCAACCAAGGAGGGAAGTGTCCAGCGTAGTGTTCTGTCAAAACACCAAAGAATCTCTCGATCGAGCCAAATAGCGCCCGGTGAATCATGATCGGTTGATGCCTGTTTCCATCAGTTCCGACATATTCAAGTTCAAATCGATCCGGCAGGTTGAAGTCCAACTGAATAGTGCTCATTTGCCAGGTCCGTCCGATGGCATCTCTGGCTTGAACGGATATCTTTGGTCCATAGAACGCTGCTCCACCTGGATCCGGAACTAGTTCCAAGCCGCTGGCCTTTGCAACTTTCTCTAGAGTCTTCGTTGCCGACTGCCAGATGGAGTCATCCCCAACAAACTTTGGGTTGCCCTCTTCTTTCGTTGACAGCTCTAAGTAGAAATCATTCAAGCCATAGTCACGCAATAGGTCGAGCACGAAATTGAGAACACTCGTTAGCTCTTCTTCAAGCTGATCCTCGGTGACGAACAGGTGTGCATCATCCTGAGTCATTCCTCGAACTCGAGTGAGTCCATGGAGAACTCCAGATTTTTCATATCGATAGACCGAACCAAATTCAAACATTCTCAGCGGAAGTTCGCGATAACTTCTCGAACGAGACTTGAAAATCAATATGTGGAACGGGCAGTTCATCGGCTTTAGGTAATAATCTGCGCCTTGCTTCCGGGCTACACCGTCTACGTCGATCTCTGCATCGAGTTTCATTGGAGGGAACATTCCCTCCGAATACCAGGCCAGGTGTCCGCTTTGCTCAAATAGGTTTGACTTGGTGATGTGAGGCGAGTAGACAAACTCGTAACCCGCCTGTTCGTGGCGCTGCCTGGAGTAGTCCTCCATGACTCTACGAATAATTCCACCCTTGGGGTGAAAAACAGCTAGACCGGAACCAATTTCATCCGGGAAACTAAAAAGATCCAGCTCAGCGCCAACCTTGCGGTGGTCTCTCTTGGCAGCCTCTTCCAATCGCTCCAAATATGCGGCAAGCTCTTCCTTGGTGGCCCAAGCGGTGCCGTAAATACGCTGCAGCTGCTTATTGTTTTCGTTTCCCCTCCAGTAGGCAGCGGCAGAGCGCAACAAACTGAAACCCTTACCAATCATCCTGGTGTTTGGAAGGTGAGGCCCACGACAAAGATCTCGCCAAGCAACCGAGCCATCTGGATTGTGGTTCTCATACACCGATAGACCGTCTGCGGAGACCTCCACTGAACCCTCGCCCACATTCGAGGACTTCAACCCAATGAGTTCAAGCTTGTATGGCTCATCCGCCATCAATTCCTTGGCCTGTTCATCAGAAACATCGATCCGCACAAAACGCTGCGATTTCCCAACAAGTTCTTTCATCCGCTTTTCAATGCGCCTGATGTCTTCTGGAACAAACGGCTCAGCCACGTCGAAATCGAAGTAGAAACCATCTGTGATGTAGGGCCCTATTCCCAATTTAGCTGAAGGAAATAGCTCCTGAACTGCCTGGGCCATGACATGCGCGGTAGAGTGTCGCAAAATCTCAAGACCGGCCGGGGAATCGATTTTGATTGATTCAACCGTGTCATCGGCAGACAAAACGTGGGCCAGATCACGCGCTTGTCCATTCACGAACATTGCAACCACTTCACGGTCGACAAAGATGTCGAAACCGGTGGCTCCCTCACTTACCTGGTGAGTCTTCCCGTCTAACAAAATATTCACTTGAGCTCCTTTAGCACCAAGTCTAACTAGACAGTTAGGGTTGCCTTGCTAGCGAAGCGCAGTTGTGAACGGAAAGATTGTCTCCATGAATACTTCAACTGACCGTCAACTGGAAGTTCGACTTAACTGGCTTAGAGCAGCTGTGCTTGGCGCGAACGACGGCATAGTCTCCATCGCGGGTGTTGTCATGGGAGTGGCAGCGACCGGAAGCTCTTCCCGGGCAGTTCTCATCGCTGGAATTGCGGCCGTGGTCGCGGGTGCTATTTCAATGGGCGGCGGTGAATACGTGAGTGTCAGCGCTCAACGGGACGCCGAAATTGCACATGGAAGAAGTGCGGAGGCCATCAATGCCAGACCCTGGTCCGCTGCGTGGTCTTCCTTCGTTGCCTTCAGCGCCGGAGCGGTTCTACCCCTAATAGCGATTACAGGGCCTTGGCCGACCATTGCGATACCGCTAACAGTGGCTAGCGTCGTTGTCTCACTTGCGCTAACTGGATGGTGGGCTGCATGGGCTGGAAATACTCCGATTCCACGTTCAATTTTCCGGAATGTCGTTATAAGTGTGCTAACCATGGGGATTTCTTATGGAATTGGCTCGATTTTGGGAGTAACAGTCTTCTAGACCTATTACCCTTATTAGGTGCCTGAATCAGAACAATACGACTACGCCCTCATTGGCGGCGGAATCATGTCCGCAACGCTTGGGGTCCTGCTAAAGCTTGTAGACCCAAGCATTTCACTTGTAATGTTCGAGCGATCCAAAGCGATTGCAACCGAGAGCTCCAACCCATGGAACAATGCCGGCACCGGGCACGCGGCTCTTTGTGAGCTGAACTACATGCCAGATTCTGATGATGGAAGCCTGCCGGATCCGGCCAAGGCGATCGCCATCAACGAGCAGTTCCAGGTGTCAAGACAATTCTGGTCCGCCCTTATCGAGCAAGGAATCATCTCTAACCCCTCGTCATTTATTCGCACGGTCCCCCACATGACATTCGTCCAGGGTCATAAAGACATCGACTATCTGCAGCGCAGATTCCTGGCGTTGAAGGATCAACCGCTGTTTTCGGGAATGGAATTTTCAACTGACGTGGACCAGATTAATCAGTGGTCGCCGCTAATAACCGATGGCAGGGACAACCAAGACATCGCGGCAACACGAATCGTTCAGGGAACTGACGTCGACTACGGTGAGCTCACCCGTCAGATGATCAACTGGCTTACCAGCCAAGGGATGAAGCTAGAACTAGGAACCGAAGTCCAGTCGCTGTATCAGTTCCCCACAAACAAGTGGCAAATTTGGTTGGGGTCCACTGCTGATCGCTTGATCCACGTAGATCGCGTTTTTGTGGGAGCCGGCGGATACGCGCTAAAGCTGTTGCAAAAATCCGGCATTCCAGAGATCAAGGGTTACGGAACGTTCCCAGTAAGTGGGCATTTCCTTCGAACCGATAATCCAGAAATTGTTTCAAGGCACCACGCAAAGGTTTACTCTCAGGCCCAGGTAGGTGCTCCCCCAATGAGTGTTCCTCACCTCGACACTAGGGTTGTGGATGGCAAGGCAAGTCTTCTCTTTGGACCCTTTGCAGGCCTGAACCCTAAGTTCCTCAAAAGCGGTTCGATCTTTGACCTACCGGCTTCGATTAGACCAGCCAACCTTATTCCGTATCTTTCGGTGGCTATTAAGAACCTTGGACTCGTCAAGTACCTATTGACCGAAGTAACCAAATCGAAGGCTCGCAAGTTTGACTCGCTCAAGGATTTTGTCCCGCAGGCAAGACCCGAAGACTGGAGCTACTACGAAGCTGGGCAACGCGCTCAGGTCATAAAGCCAGTTGGTAAGGGCGGAGTCCTGCAATTCGGAACCGAAGTGATTACTAGCAAGGACGGGACCATCGCTGGATTGCTTGGCGCCAGCCCAGGAGCCTCAGTCAGCG
>CAZBTW010000011.1:0-12524 GCA_964494925.1 uncultured Aquiluna sp. | reverse complement strand
CTTCTTCGCAAGACTCGCCACCAGCGACGCAATAAGAAGTAGTAACAAACCCGCCCTCGTGGCGGGTTTTGTTCTTAACGGGTTTTTAGGTGGCGCTTTTTAAATCTAGCAATCTGCCAGTTGGCAGCCTCAGCGTATTTCGTAAGGGCTTTGTCGGGGTTCACTGCAACCGCGTGCTTTACCAGGGTCAACAGCGGCAGGTCATTCACCGAATCGGAATAGGCCCAAGACTTTCCAAGTGCGATGCCGCGTTCCTGAGCAAGTTTCTTGGCGGCCTTGCGCTTTGCCTTGCCGTGAAGTGGGGCTCCCACCAGCTCTCCAGTGAGAACTCCGTCCTTGCGGCCAACAATTGTCCCAAGCGCACCGGTTGCTCCAAGGTCTTTGGCGATCACTTCGGCAAGCTCAACCGGCGCCGCGGTGATCAGCCATACCTCATGACCTTGAGCTAGGTGCTCTTTCAGGGCAGCAACTGTTTGTGGCCAAAGCCTGGGTTTGATTTCAGATTCGTAAACCTTGTTAACTACTGGCTCAAGTGAGGCGAGCGGGTAGCCTTTCGTGATCGAGAGGGCTCGGTCTTTGATGTCTGCCAAGGTGGCGGTTTTCTCACCGCGACGAATAAACATCATTTGCTCAAAAGCAAATCTCCAGATGTCACGTCGCTTGATTGTGCCGCCTCGAAACGCAACTTTGCCGAAGAGAATCGGGGTTGAACCTCGAACCAGAGTGTTGTCGACATCGAAAAATGCGGCGATTTTCTTCGCCTTCTTCTCGTCGGATTTGCTCACCGCCACAGTCTATTGGCTCTGGTGTTGTCTGTAGGGTAGAGGGATGGGAGCACAACTCGAGATCACACTTATTGGAAGGCAAGGATGTCACCTTTGCCTCCTGGCTCAAGACGCCCTTGCCCAGGTAATTGCTCGATTTGCGGATGAGTTTCCAAACACCCAGTACTCAGTGAATGACTTGGATGTCGATTCTGACCAGGAGCTGCTCGATGCATATTCGGATGAGGTGCCAGTGCTGCTAATCAATGGCCAGCAAGTTGCATTCTTGAAAATTGAGCCGGATCGAGTTTTTGCCAAGCTAGTTAGTTTGGTAGATGCGTAGAGATAGTTTCCCAGATGTCCTAAGGGGCTTTGCTCTGCTGGGCATCGTTTTAGTGAACGCGCCTTTCTTAGCTATCAACACTGTGGTCGGGATTGGTGCTGTTGATGTTTCCAGCCTTAGTAATTTCCTGCCGGCCTTCCTGATAACAAGCTTGGCCCTGGGCAAGTTCTACCTGCTGTTCTCGTTCCTGTTCGGATATAGCGCCGGGTATGTTTTGAAAGCAGACCGTAAAAACATTCCACGTTGGATTGCCAGGGCTGTTTTCCTAATTCTGTTTGGCGCGCTACATGCAATCTTCCTGTTCCATGGAGACATCCTTTTCGCCTACGGAATTCTGGCGATTGCACTGGTGGGTTTCTATTTTCGATCAGATAGAGTCTTGCGGATTTGGTCGCGGGTTCTGTATTTCTCGGCGGCAGGTCTTTTCACTGTTTTTGCTCTATTGCTGCTGGTTGCAGAAAAGGTGCTTGGCGAGGATTTGGGGGAGACCATCACATCGAGTTCCCTCGACACAGCACTGGTCGATGGATCGTTTTTTGAAATCGCCGTGGCCAGGTTTGATCTTTGGTCATCCGGATTAGCCGAGGGATTCTTGCTCCAGGGCATTCTGGCCTTCGCCGCTTTTTTGGTTGGAGTGTTGGCCTCCAGGCGGAAGTTCTTGGCCGATGGAGCAAAGCCAGAGAGCATGAAAAGAATGGCTATTTGGGGTCTGTCAGTCGGGCTGCCAATCCAGCTAACCGCCGGGTGGTTTTTCTTGCAGAATCAGCTGGCCGAAAGTTTCAGCAGTGCTGTTGAGCTGAGCTTGTTTGTGGTGCTGTTCTTTACGGCACCGGTTCTGAGCGCTGGTTACCTGGGTTCTTTGTGGTTTATTCACCAGAAATACCAAGAGCGATTCGAAATGGTCAGTGCTGCCGGAAGGCACTCGCTGAGTGTTTACATTGGTCAGTCAGTGATTCTCTCGGTTCTTTTCTCGAGTTGGGGCTTTGGCTTGTTCGGAGCGCTGTCGCTTTCTGCTGTCACTGCAATCGCATTTGGCAGCTGGTTGCTGCTTGCACTGATGGCTCTTCTAAATTCCAAATACCGCTCCTCTGGGCCCCTTGAATGGCTACTCCAGCGTCTAACTTCAAGGTTTAGGGTCTAGGGATGGATATTGAGCAGCTGGGTCTATTTGGGGTCTTTATTGCTGGTGCTATTCCTTGGTTTGAAGCCATTGGAGTTGTGCCACTAGGAATCTTGGCTGGATTGAATCCGGTGCTGACGGTTCTGTTTGCCGTTGCTGGAAACACCATCACTATTTTCCTCTTTGCCTACGGGGCAAGGGCAATTCACCAGTGGCTGTTGAAACGACGCCAAGCAAAGAACAAGCCTGGCGAATCGCCAAGACTCGTGAAAGCTCAGCGGTCCTTTGATCGCTGGGGTGTCTATGGGCTTGCTTTCCTTGGGCCACTTGTGATCGGAACCCAGTTTGCTGCTCTGGTTGCAGTGGCTGCCGGAGTGAAGCCGCTAAAGACTTCACTGATAATCACCGCTGCAACACTTGTCTGGGCAAGCGCCTTTGGAACCCTGTTCGGGGTTCTCGGTTTTGAAATCTTCGATCGAGGTTAGGGCTCTAGTCGGTTAGGCCCACGGAACAAGAAGCTGGCTTCCCGGATGTTTCCAAGGTTTAGAAGCAGCATCACAACCCGAGTGAGGCCCATCCCAAATCCACCGTGTGGCGGGACTCCATAGCGGAAGAAGTCTAGGTAGGAGTTCAAGCCCTCTGGCTCAAGCCCTTTTTCCTTGATCTGCTCGGTGAGGACATCAACCCGGTGCTCACGCTGAGCGCCGGTGGTGATCTCAGTTCCTTTCCAAATCAGGTCATAGCTCTTGGTGAGGTCGTTATTGTCCTCATGACGCATGTGGTAGAAGGGGCGAATGTTCTTTGGGTAGTCGGTTAGGAACACAAATTCGTGACCGAATTCCTCTTCGACGTGTGCAGCAATCTGGCGCTCACCTTCGGGGTCAAGATCGCCGTCCTGTCGTGGAACTTTATAGCCACGAGCCTCAACGATTGAGTGGGCTTCGGCCAGTGGAATCCTTGGGAATGGTGTGGCAGGGACCTTCACCTCAAAGCCATAGAGAGCTTCAATCTCTGCTCCGTGGTTGTCTTTCACGGCCTGAATCGCCTTCACCATCAGCTCTTCCTGGAATGTCATGACATCCTCGTGAGAGTCGATCCAGCTCATCTCCATGTCAATTGAGACAAACTCGGTTGCGTGACGAGAGGTGAAGGAAGGGTCGGCTCGGAAAACTGGTCCGACTTCAAATACTTTTCCAAGGCCGGCCGCCATTGCCATCTGCTTATAGAACTGGGGGCTTTGGGCTAGGTAGGCATGAGTTTCGAAGTACTCAAGCTTGAAAAGCTCAGCGTGAGATTCGGACGGCGAACCCATTAGTTTCGGGGAGTGAATCTCGGTGAAGTCATTTTCCAACCAGTGCTCGCGCCAGGTCTTTTCAATTGTGGTCTGAATCCGAAGCATCAGGTTCAACTCTGGTCTGCGGTAGTCCAGGAATCTCCAGTCCAGTCGCTTGTCGATCGAGGTGTCCTCGGCAATTGGGCTATCCGGTAGCGATGCCCCAACTACCTCCAGGCTTTCAAGCAAAATCTCAATTCCCCCGAGCTTCACGCGCTCGTCATGCTTGAGTTGACCCTTGATGATCACAAATGATCCGTGGCTCAAGGCGCTGACCTGATCGGCCAGAGCATCCTCTTCACTCGGCCTTGGGTAGGTGACCTGGACTGAGCCAGACTCGTCTCTAATAATGATGAACTGAATTCGCTTTTGATCCCTGAGGGTCTCAACCCATCCGCCAATTGTTACAGCACCATCTTGCGCTTGGCCAAGTGTGCGAATGAGTGAACGATCTAGCATGTTGGGATTCCTCTGGGGGTCTTTGTTCTGGGCAATCACAGTAAGTTTAGCGAAGGTATACTTGTCCCATGCCAGCCCAGCGACTTCACCTAGTTCGACACGGAGAAGTGTTTAATCCGCGCGGTGTGCTGTATGAACGAATCGAAGGCTTTGAGCTCTCGGATCTGGGCCACGAAATGGCAGAGGCGGCTGCAATCGACCTGGCAAAACAGGGCAGAGAAGTAAGCAAAATAATTGCCTCACCGCTGGTTCGAACTCAGCAGTCAGCAAGCCCAGTGGCCCACAAGTTTGATTTGAAGATTCAAACTGATGAGCGGGTGATTGAACCCTGGAACAAATTTGCCGGCTATAAATTGCACCCCAAGACTTTTCTGGCTAAACCGAGCTTGCTGCTAAACCTGACTAAGCCAAGCCTTCCAAGTTGGGGAGAGCCCTACGAGCAAGTTGCTGGCCGAATGCAGTCGGCTGCTTTGGATGCTTGGAGTAATTCAGAGGGAGGCGACGTCGTAATCGTTTCGCACCAGTTGCCAATCTGGATGCTCTATCGCTCCAGTGCTGGTCTCGAGCTTCCTCATAACCCGAGGGACAGAAGATGCTCACTTTCTTCGATCACCAGTTTCGAGGTGGTTGACGGCAAGCTGGTTGAGGTTGAATACCGAGAGCCAGGAATCCAGCATGCCGCCAATGCCGTTGATGGCGGTGCCGTGTGAGGTTTGGGTCAAGATTCACTGCCCTAGTTGCCAGCTTGAGCTTGCTGTTAGCTTCTGGCTGCGCCAGTGACCCCTTGGCAGATCAGTTTCGAGCCGGGGATAACAAAAACTACATTGCAGGCGATGGCACGGTAACTGAATTTGCAGTTGAAAACCGTCCCAGCTTTGCTCCGTTTTCGGGTGTGACTGAATCTGGCCAAATGCTCTCCAGCAGCGCGTTTCAGGGCAAGGTGGTTGTGATCAACTGGTGGTATGCGGCCTGCGCTCCCTGTCGAGCCGAGGCTACAGATTTAGCTGATCTAAGCAGGGAGTTTGCAGGAGAAGCAGAGTTTGTTGGCGTGAATGTTAGAGACACCGCTGAGACCGCCCTTGCTTTTGATCGAACCTTTGGAATTGAGTACCCATCCTTGATGGACTCTCAAACCGGGGAAGTATCACTGGCCTTCACTGGGGTTGTGTCTCCGCAGGCGGTTCCAACCACTTTGGTAATAGATAAAAACGGCAAGGTTGCCTCAAGAATTCTTGGACGAATCGATCCGTCAATCTTGCGGACCCTGATTAGAAGCGTTGTGGATCAATGAGTCCGGGCGAAATCGCACTAAACGGCTCGATGTTTTTGGCCGTGCCGGTGGCTCTATTGGCAGGAATCGTCACCTTCATTTCTCCCTGTGTGCTGCCACTGGTTCCTGGCTATTTGGGCTATGTCTCTGGGTCTGCCAATTCTGGGTCTGCCAATTCCAAAACCAAAGTGCTAACGGGGTCGCTGCTGTTTGTACTGGGCTTCACCGCGGTGTTTGTCTCATTGGGTGTGCTGGCTGGAACGGCTGGATTGTTGGTCATTTCTAGGAACCCCTGGATCCAGGTTCTACTCGGTGCCCTGGTGGTTCTGTTTGGGTTTGCCATGATGGGGCAGTTGAAGTTTTTGCAGGGGAGCTTCAAGTTGAACCTAAGTCCCAAACTTGGTTTGGCTGGGGCGCCGTTTCTGGGAGTGGTGTTTGCACTTGGTTGGACCCCCTGCATTGGACCGACTCTTTCAGCGGTGCTAGTTCTCGCATCAGATACCGCTGATCCAATCAGGGGCGGGATTCTGGCAACGGTTTATTCGCTGGGTATTGGCATTCCATTTGTGTTGATTGCAGCCGGATTTGATTGGGCTAAGTCTTCGGTTGGCTTTGTCAAAAAGCACATTAGAACCTTCAACCTTGTTGGCGGATCGATGCTGGTGATAGTTGGAATCTTGCTGATGACCGGTCTTTGGTTGCAGTTCACAAATTGGCTTCAGGTGGTGACAAGTGGCTTCCAGCTTCCTCTCTAAAGCCTTGTTCTGGCCTCGTTGGTTCTGGCGCCAGCTGACCTCGATGCGCAATGCACTGCTGCTTCTGTTGTTGCTGGCGATTGCGGCGGTTCCGGGCAGTGTTTATCCGCAGCGAAGTGCGGACCCCAATGGCGTCAGGGTTTTCTACGACAACCAACCCGAGCTGGCAGCAGTGCTGGATTCGCTACAGCTATTTGATGTCTACACCTCGGTCTGGTTCTCAGCGATCTACATCCTGTTGTTTGTGTCGCTGGTTGGTTGTGTTTTGCCTCGGACCAAGATCCACTTCAGAGCGCTATTGGCAAAGCCGGTGACAACCCCACAGAATCTGAAGCGAATGCCGGAGCACAGGGAAGCAGCTGGTGATCCAGAGCTGGTGGAGCGAGCCTTCCAGGTTCTAAAAAAGCGCGGCTTCAGGGTTGAAAAGCAGAACAATTCGGTTAGTGCCGAAAAGGGATATCTCAAAGAAACTGGGAACCTGCTGTTCCACTACGCCCTGGTGGCAGTGTTGATTGCGATTGGATTGGGGGGCGGCTACAGCTTCTCTGGACAGCGAGTGCTGGTCGAGGGCGACACTTTTGTGAACAACTTGGCTAGCTACGATTCGTTTTCTCCCGGTCCACTTTTTAGCCCCGGTTCATTGGAGCCATTCCGGATGACCCTGGATGAGTTCGATGTTCTGTATGACCTTGCTAATCGGAACAACATTGGAAATCCGATTGATTTCGTCGCCACCGTTAGCACCGAGATTGACGGTCAGGCTTCAACCACGGACATCAGAGTTAACTACCCACTAGAGGCAGCTGGCGCAAATGTCTACCTCACCGGTAATGGGTTTGCTCCGGTAATAACGGTGACAGATGGCCAGGGCGATGTTTCATTTTCTGGTCCGGTTGTGTTTTTGCCTCAGGATTCAAACATGACCTCACTGGGAGTAATCAAAACCCCTGATTCATTGCCGGAACAGCTGGGGCTGATTGCGTTTTTCTACCCGACGGCCGAGAAGCTGACCACCGGGGCCTACACCTCAATTTATCCAGATCCAATCTCGCCACTGATGACCATGAATGTCTACACCGGAGACCTGGGGCTGGACTCGGGCATTCCAAGAAACGTTTTTGCCCTTGACACTACAAACATGGAGTTGATCGCCGGCAGAAATGGTCCTGCTCCCGCGATTGAGCTTGAGGTTGGTCAGTCTGCCGAATTGCCAAATGGTCTGGGCGAGTTTCGATTCGACGGTTTGCTTCGCTTCGCCTCACTCGACATTGCACACAATCCCGGTGGAATTTGGGTGCTGTTATTTGCGTTGATAGCTCTTGGGTCACTGGCACTGTCGCTGATGGTTCCAAGGCGAAGAATCTGGGTTCGCTCAAATGCAGATGGCACAATTGAGTTTGCAGCGCTTTCAAAACGCGATGATCCGAACCTGAATGCAGTGCTTGAAGATGTTGTTGCAGAAATAACCACAGAGGAAGATAAATGACTGAAATCGTCCTGAACGAAGCGCTGTCAGAAGTTTCATTGCTGGTGGTGTCGGCGGCGCTCGCGTTTCTAGCGCTGTCGCTGGTGTTGTTCTCATTTCAGCTGGTGAAGCTGAACAGTGACGAGAATTTGGACAATTCAGAATTTAGCCAGGTCGAAAAAATCGGTTTTGTCATGCTCTGGATCTCAACGATTGTGTTGGGCGTTGGGGTTGTGCTGCGGGGAATTGCGGCCGGAAGAGTTCCCTGGGCGAACATGTATGAGTTTTCGATCAGCGGTGCTTTCCTGATTCTGCTGGTCTATCTGACTGCACTGAAAATCAAAGACCTTCGATTCATTGCGACCTTCATTGCTGGCTTCGCGCTGATCACCCTATTTGCCGCAGTCTCGCTGTTTTATATTGAGGTCCAAACAATCATGCCGGCGCTGCAGAGCTACTGGCTTGTGATCCACGTTGTGGTGGCGATTATGGCAACCGGGTTTTTCTCGGTCGCAGCGGGTCTGCACCTGTTCTACCTGCTCAAAGCATCTGGCAAAGCTGAGCGACTATTTGCAAGGTTCCCGGACTTGAAGCAGCTGGAGCGTGTCGCTTATCGATTCAATGTGGTTGGATTTGTGCTCTGGTCATTCACGCTAATTGCCGGCGCCATTTGGGCCGAGCGAGCTTGGCACCGCTACTGGGGTTGGGACACCAAAGAGGTTTGGACCTTCATTATTTGGGTGCTATACGCCGGTTACCTTCACGCGATGGCAACCAGGGGTTGGAATGGAAAACGCGCTGCCTGGTTGGGCCTGATCGCGTTTTTGTCGGTCATTTTCAACTTCACAATCGTGAACCTATTTTTCAAGGGACTACACGTTTACTCCGGGCTATAAAAGATCCAGACAGCGATCCAAGCGCCTGTGCCAGTAATCCTGGCGCGAGCTGTCTACTTTCAGCTCGCTAAGTTTGGCTTGGTCAATTTCAGGTTCTTGAACAGGCAGCATTCCGTCTCTAGGAATTAGAGGGTTTCTGACTATGTCAGTTGCAAGCAATGAAGCGGTTCCCAATCCACAATCAAGATCCAACTCTGGAAGGGCTCCAGCCAGAATCAGACCGTGAGCAATTCCCACGCTTGATTCCAAGGCTGAGCTAATAACCGGCTGCAGATTTATTCTGTTCGCTATCTCAAGGCAGTTTGTGATTCCGCCGAGTGGCTGAACCTTCAACACTGCAACATCGGCTGCCTGCTTGAGTGAAACTTGGAGCGGGTCGGATGCCTTTCTGATTGATTCATCGGCGGCTATTTTGATGTCGATCCCGTGTTGGGTAAGTCGTGCCTTTAGCTCTGCAAGTTCATCGATTGTTGCAACCGGTTGTTCAAAGTATTCAATTGGCATCTGGCTAAGCGCCTGACACATTGCGAAGGCTTGGTCGACACTGAGTGCCCCGTTGGCATCGAGGCGTATTTTGGCTTCCGGATAAAGCCGGAAAACCTCGGTCACTCGAGCAAGATCGGAATCTGTGTCGCTGGTCGAGCCAGCAACTTTGATTTTGACAGTTTGAAATTGTCCAAACCGCTCTAGAACAGCCCTGACCGCAGTTATTTCAACCTCGGGAAGGGTTGCATTGATTGGAATCTCGGTCCGCAAAAGCTTTGGTAGGGGTCTGTTGGCATACTCAAGCGCGGCCTTTAGCCAAGCCGAAGCCTCCAGGTCACCGTATTCAAGAAATGGTGAAAACTCACTCCATCGCTCGGAGCCTTTGAAAATCAGCATTTCTCGGAAATCAAGGCCGCGAAATTTTGTGGTCAGTGGCACCCTAATTACTGCCACTTGATTAATCTGATTGCTCACCACGGGTTTAGTCTAGGTCTATGACTAATTCGGTTTCTGAGCTTTTTGATGCAGAGATTTGGGATGAGATTCCTGGTTTCGAAAATCTAGTGGACATCAGTTATCACCGTCACAAGACCCTTGGGGTCGTGAGGGTTGGATTTTCCAGGCCTGAAATCAGAAATGCTTTCCGCCCACAGACCGTAGATGAGCTCCACCGCGCACTAGATCACGCCCGCGCTCAAACCGATGTTGGTGTTGTGCTGTTGACTGGAAACGGACCGAGTCCAAAAGACGGCGGCTGGGCCTTCTGCTCTGGAGGTGACCAGTCGGTTCGGGGCAGTGCTGGTTATGAATATGGTGACAACAGCTCGGGCAGACTTCACATCCTTGAGGTGCAGCGACTGATCAGGTTCATGCCAAAGGTTGTCATAACTCTGGTTAGTGGCTGGGCAGCTGGCGGCGGTCATTCGCTAAACGTGATTGCCGACCTTGCCATTGCATCCAAGGAGCATGCAAAGTTCAAGCAAACCGATGCTGATGTTGGAAGCTTTGATGCCGGCTATGGCTCCGCATATTTGGCTAAGCAAACCGGTCAAAAATTTGCACGCGAGATTTTCTTCTTGGGTCAAACATATGATGCTCAGCGAGCATATGAAATGGGTGTCGTGAACAAGGTTGTTCCCCATGCCCAGCTTGAGGTAGAAGGCGTGAAGTGGGCCGAGGAGATCTTGAGTAAATCACCGACTGCCATCCGAATGCTGAAATACGCCATGAATGCAGTTGACGACGGTTTGGTCGGCCAGCAGCTGTTTGCCGGAGAGGCAACCAGGCTTGCCTATGGCACCGCCGAGGCCACCGAAGGCAAGGAAGCATTCTTGGAAAAGCGCAAGCCAGATTGGTCAGCTTTCCCCTGGCACTACTGATGAAACAAACAAGGACCGAGCCTGCCAGCGATCCATTCGCCGCGCTGAAGCTGATGGTTGATGTTGCATCCGGCTCTGTTGCCGGGTTCATTTCGCCCCCTGAAATAAATGGTGTTCCAGCCCAATTTGATCCGGTGCCGGAAATAGTTTCGGACCAGGTGGCGCTGATTGTGGAGAGCTCGGGCTCAACCGGGCGACCAAAGCGGATTGAGCTATCTCTTGATGCTTTGCTGGCAAGCGCTGACGCTTCGGCAACCAGGCTCGGTGGTCATGGCCAGTGGCTGTTGACACTACCTGCCAATTACATTGCAGGGGCGAATGTGCTATTTCGGTCGGTCATTGCCGACACTCAGCCGGTGATCATGAACTCAAGGGTGCCCTTCAGTGCTGAGGGGTTTAGGAATTCGGCCAATTTGATGCAGCATCAGAATCGCTACACCTCGTTGGTGCCAACCCAGTTAGATCGATTGGCTGCAGCCGACGATCCAACTGTGTTGGCTGCCCTGCGTTCTTTTCGTGCAATCTTGGTCGGCGGCCAGGCACCCAATTCGGAGAGTGTTTCTGGGCTTCGAGAGCTTGGCGTGAACATTGTTGAAAGCTACGGAATGGCCGAGACCTGTGGTGGCTGCGTCTATGACGGGGTCCCTCTTGATGGCGTGGAACTTGAAATTGAATCTGGGAGGGTTGCGATATCCGGTCCGATCTTGGCAGAGGGGCTGGGTGGAAGGTATTTGACCGAGGACCTTGGGGTCATTGAAAACGGCAAGTTGAGAAACCTAGGCAGAGCGGACCGAGTCATAATTTCCGGGGGCCTGAAGGCCAATATGGATGATGTTGAATCAAAGCTGAGTGCTCTGACTGGTGTTCAGGAAGTTATCGCAGTGGGTCTTGAATCACAGTGGGGGCAGTCGGTGGGGTTGGTTATTTGCTCAGCGAATGAGCTCGATTTAGGAACCATCAACCAAGAACTGGAACCGCAGCAGCGGGTGATCAAAGTGGTTCGGGTTGAAAATATTCCACGGCTTTTCAGCGGTAAGCCTGATTACCAGGCTGCCCAAGAGCTGCTAGCCGATTAGTCTTTAGGCGATGTCTAATCTAAAACTTTGGGTGCAGGGTGCACGAGTAAGAACCTTGCCACTGGCTGTTGCGCCAGTTTTCTTAGGAAGTGCAACTGCCTATTCGCTCGATTCTTTCAACCTCACACTGGCGCTGTTGGCTTTAGCGGTTTCGCTACTGCTTCAAATCGGAGTGAATTATGCAAACGATTACTCGGATGGCATCCGAGGTACCGATGCAAATCGAGTCGGGCCGCTTCGGCTAACAGGCTCTGGTTCTGCGAGGCCTGAATCAGTCAAAAATGCAGCGTTCGCGAGTTTCGGGCTGGCAGCACTTGCTGGCCTAACAATCGTTGTTTTGACTGGCCATTGGTGGCTAGTTGCGGTCGGTTTGGCAGCGATAGTCGCCGCTTGGTTCTATACCGGCGGAAAGAACCCATATGGCTATGCCGGGCTTGGGGAGCTGGCAGTGTTTGTCTTTTTTGGGTTGGTTGCAACCATTGGCACAAATTTCATCCAAACCGGATTTGTTGACCCGCTGGCAGTCTTGCTGGGCGGATGTTTTGGCCTCTATGCGGCCGCGGTGTTGATGGTGAACAACATTCGAGATCTAAAGACTGATCGCGAGGCCGGAAAAAACACCATTGCCGTTCGTCTCGGTGACAAGGTTTCAAGGCGCCTGTTTATCACGATGCTCTGGCTCCCAGTTCTGGTGAACATCCTGATGGTCCCGATCTACCCGGCGACTGTTTTGGGCTTTCTAAACCTGTTGCTGATTTTGCCGGCAACTCTGATTGCACTGGATGGCAAACAGCCAAAGGAACTAATTACAGCTCTCAAACTGGCTAGTTTTGCTGGTCTAGGATTTGGGGTCTTTATCGGGCTGGGCGTTTCCCTGGTCAGCTTCGCCTTCTGAATCAAGAATCTGGTTCTCAAGATCGCTCTCTGAATCCTGGTAGCTTCCGCTTGAGTCACGGGCCAATTTCTTAGCAACTGATTCGCTCATTGCCTTGCGTTGCCGATCCAAAAAAATGAGTGAAATGGCAAAAGAAACAGCAGCGGCAATAATTGCGGCAAAAAATGGGTTGAACTGGAATTGAGTGAGGGCAAGAAAAACCCCGAAGAACAAAGCGAGCCTGATAAGGGTGTAGCTAATCCATGGGTTTTTCACGTCTTCAGTTTAGGCACAGAAGAGTGAA
>CAZBTW010000010.1:0-14366 GCA_964494925.1 uncultured Aquiluna sp. | reverse complement strand
GCTGTGACCAAAACAGTCTTGTTTTCCCGAAGAGAAGGAACGATGTCCGATTCCCAGTAGGGAAGCATTCTTACTAAAACGTCTTTCAGGCATTCAGTTCTTGGCAGGTCGGAACCGAGCCCCTGGTAGCGCTCGTCATTCGCTTGAGAAAACTCAGAGCTGTCTTCAATCGCAGGTGGTGGTGTGTCATAGCTGCGACGCCAGGTCTGGAACTGTTCTTCTCCGAATTTTTCCAAAGTCTCAGCCTTGTCTAGACCCTGCAACGCTCCATAGTGGCGCTCATTCAGCCGCCAAGAACGCTTGGTTTCAATCCAGTTGCGATCGATTTGATCCAGAGCGATGTGGGCGGTGTTAATTGCTCGCTTCAAGACCGAAGTGTAAAGAATATCTGGCAATAGACCCGACTGTCCGAGAAGTTCGCCGGCCCGCTTTGCCTCTTGTCGACCCTTGTCGATCAAATCAACATCCACCCAGCCCGTGAACAGGTTCTTTTCGTTCCAGAGTGATCGGCCATGGCGCAAAAGTATTAGGTCATAAGTCATGGCTAAATCTTAGTCAACCTTGGGTAACAGCACCCTGGCCCTGGCTGGCTCCACCCCTGCTGCAATGGCAAGGTCAACATAGAGCGGACGAATCTGCAACAGCACCGCTGATTCCGAGGTCGTAAGAGGTGGATCAAAAACCTTTGGATCCAGCGAAGCTGGAATCTTCTGCAAATACTTCCTGGCCTTTTGGGTCACCGAGAAATCATCTGAGGTTTGTTCCAAGAGCTCTGTTGCAATGATGATTTTGCCAACTAAGTCTGCAAGCTGAGGTCTTGGCTTTTGGTCTCGAACTAGATAATCAACTCTTCTTGTCAACACCCGCAGGTTCCTAGTTGCATAATCCATGCCGGTAGCAACCTGCAATTGCTGGCCAATCTCCTTTTCTGCCCAACGATAAAAAGGTGAAATGCGACTTATTGCCTTTGCGCTTTCAAGCGAGCTGATCCAATTATCTAGAAGCGGCTGAGTCTTTCGAATTTCTTCCAATGCATGGTCGGCAACCTCAACATTTGGAGCCCGCAGAACAGCCGCAACTGCCCCCAGAGTTGACTTGAAGACGGCAAAGAGAGCTTTGGAGTCGTTCCTGGAGAGCTTGATTGGGTTCCTTGGCAGCAGTGCAACGAAGATCAACGCGACCAAACCGCCTATCAGGCCGTCAATCGCCCTCGAGTAAACCCCGGTCACTGGAGTTTGAAGCAGTTGAACGAGAACCGCCTGAATCGTGACGGTAATTGTGAAGGCCGGGTTTGAGGTAAACAACCTGGCGACCAAAAGCGCCAAAGCAATTGCCAGTCCCAGCTGCAGCACTCCCGAGCCAAAAAGCTGAAGCAAACTCTCACTTAGAACAATTCCAGAAAGCATTGCGATTGCGGTTGAGAGAACTTGCTTAGGTTTGGTGTCTCGACTAAACCCCAACGATGAAATCGCTACCGTCACAGCCAGCAGTGGAACAGCGTGGTTTAGGAAGTAATGCGCAATCGAGTAAGAAAGCATCGCAGCCAAAACAATTTGACTGATTGGCCAGAGTGAATCACGCACTCGCGCCACCGAGAGCCTGATTACAAACCGGTTCATCTCTTGCCGGTCAACTTAAATGCAGCAGGCCGAGGCAGATTGGCAGCCTTTCCTGCATCATGCGGCACCAAAACCTGTTGGGTCGCGCCGACTTTCTGGCCACCAATTTCTATTGCCAAATCTAGGTAGGGAGTGTTTCGATTCACAAGAGCCAGTGCAATCGAGCCCTGTTCGAAGTGCAGAGCTCCAGCCCGGACGCTGCCGACCTCTTTATCCTGGTAAAAAACCTTGTCGTCAGTCGCGGCTAGTGAGTCGCCATTTTCAAGATTTAGGATGATCAACCTGCGAGGCGGATGGCCAAGGTTGTGAACTTTTGACACAGCCTCTTGACCTCGGTAGCAACCCTTGCTCAGGTGAACCGCAGAGGAAAGCCAATCAAACTCGTGGGGCAATGACCTGGAATCAACATCGGTTATTTCTGGCCGACCGGCAGATATTCGCAGCGCGTGATAGGCCAGCAAACCGGCAGGTTCGCGGTCTTCAGGCAATTGCTCGACCAAATATTCACGGTAATCGAAACTTGCTCGATCCTGAGCGTAGCGAACTGAGGAAACGGGTTCGCTAGAGAAGCCATCTACCCAGCAGATGCCAGGCATAGAAAAGAATCCCCCGACGACCATCAGATCCACACGGATAACCAGCTCAACCTTGGTGCGGAAGATCATTTTGGTCAGCCAGGCCATCAGTGATTCGACGCTCTGAGATGCGGTAATCACAAATACGCCGGTTTCGGTGGCAATTATTTTCAGTTGATGCTCTACGTGGGCCTGCACGGTCAAAAGCAATGCTTCGGTTGATTCGCCCGCCTCAAGATTGAGAATGTTTTGACTAAGGAGTGAGTGCAGCCATGACTTCGCTTCCGAACCGATTATCTCGATGACGCTCTGGTCGCTCCTGTGCACATAGGCCTGACCTTCCAATAGCTTGCGCTCTTCAAGAAGCGGGTTTCCAAAGTGATCAGTCATTTTTCTTTTCTAGTCTGGCCGAAGCATGTGAGCTGAGCGGCTTTCCAAGTGCAGCCATGTCCCAAGCCCAAAGCAGAGCCCCTTCTACCAGACCAAACATTCGCTTCCCGGCGGAGTATTCCTTGGAGTGAGGTGAGCGCAAAACTGCGTCGGTTGCGATGTCGATCCTGGCACCTTTAATTTGACCGAAGTAGAGCTCAGAAACTGTATCGCTGTTGGTGATTATCGCCTCGATGTCAAAACCGTCGTCATCATTTCGAAACTCTTCTAGTTGCTCGCGGCTCTGAATGGTCAGTAGTTGCTTCCCTGGCAATAAACCCGGGCCTGGCTCCTGCTCCAAAGTATTTTTAGCAAGCATCCAGAAGCCAAGCTCTTGGTTGATTATCTGGCCAGCGCTGTCCCTGGAAATTGATTGATATTCCAGCTTTCCGTTTGGCAACGGCAAGAACTGCATCTCTTGAAAAAACTCAACTTCAGTTGGGGTTTGGTTGCCAACGGCGTAGCTAACAACCCCAGAGCCACTCCAGTGGCCGAGCAAGAAAGTGAATGGTGTTAGTTCAATTGGCAGATCGTCCGGAATTACGAACAAACTAGCTTTGCCCCTTGAACAGCTTGTAAATAACTAGAGCGGAGACACCCGCAATTGCAACGGTAGCCAAAATAAGAAGACCGGTAAAGAAAAGTTCGATTGCCAACAACATAGGAATAATTCTAACTTGCCAAATGGATAACTGTCATAACCCCGAGGATTGCAACGGTTCCGGCTGAAACGTAAACCTGCTGGCGAACAGTGTCTTTCGCTTCTTTTGACAGCAGGTGGCCGAGGCTTACCACGGCTATAGCAGCACCTGCAATTGCCGCATAAGCGGTGTAAAGCCGATCATCGGAATAGGTTTGAAATGCCCAAATGGCAGAGATCAGGACTGCTGCCCATATCAACAAAATCTTTAGCCACTTACTGGTCACGGCTTAAACTCTACCCAAGAGCCAAATAAAGCGGGCTATCATTTTGCTAAACGGAGGGCGGGGCAGGTGGCAGTTGTTTTATGCATCTCGCCCGGAGGGCAGACTCCCCTTAACGCGCTTGAAGCGCTTGGACACCAGCTAATCCAATCCACCTTCGACCCACAGCAGCTTGCCGATGCCCCAAGGCACGATGTCGTGTTGCTTGATTGCAGACACAATCTAATGGGCGCTAAATCAGTTGCCAGAATTTTGCAGGCTGCTGGCTGGACACGACCATTGATGCTTGTTGCCAATGAGAGCGTATTAGCCGCTGTCAGCGCAGAGTGGGGATTGCAGGATTTCGTTCTCGAGGGCGCTTCACTGGCAGAAGTCGATGCCAGGGTTCGCATCTTGCTGGATGCGAAACCAGCGGCGACAAGTGAGTCGGCTGGAGTTGCCGGACTGATCATTGACACCACCAGCTACACCGCAAAAATTGCAGGCCGGTCTTTGGATCTGACTTTTAAAGAATTTGAGCTACTGCGCCACCTAAATGAAAACCCCGGCAGGGTTTTCACCAGGGAGCAATTGCTCAGCGAAGTGTGGGGGTACGACTACTTTGGTGGCACCAGGACTGTTGATGTCCACATTCGACGGCTCAGGGCCAAGCTTGGTGAACACGAGTCGCTAATTGGCACCGTCAGAAACGTTGGCTACCGCCTAAATCCAGATGGTGAACTGGAAGAATAAGTTAACCCACTGCTTACCTGTAACTGCCAAGATTGGTTCCATGTCAGAAGAGACACAAATTATTTTCCAGCCGGAGTCAGAACCTGATCTGCCGGCTGAGCGCTTCCTTGACAGGGAACTGAGTTGGCTGGAATTCAATCAGCGCGTTTTGGAGCTGGCTGAAGACAAGAATTTGCCACTTCTGGAGCGAGTTCACTTCCTGAGCATTTTTGCTTCAAATCTCGATGAATTCTTCATGGTCCGAGTTGCGTCGCTAAAGCGGCGCATCGCCACCGGTATCGCGGTTCAATCGGCTTCTGGCTTGAGCCCACTTGATGTCTTGCAGAGAATTTCCGACCGAACCCGTGAACTGCAAACCAGGCATGCTGAGTTGTTCGCCGGAGAGATCTCAAATGGCTTGAAAGCCAATGGAATTGACGTGGTGCACTGGTCAACACTTTCTGATGGTGAGAAGGATGCACTACACGAATACTTCAGCACTCAAGTTTTCCCAGTGCTGACACCGCTGGCAGTAGACCCAGCCCACCCGTTCCCCTATATTTCAGGCCTGTCTCTAAACCTCGCGGTCGTTCTAAAAAACGCAAAGAACCAAACGGAACACTTTGCCCGAGTCAAGGTTCCGCCGCTGTTGCCTCGCTTTGTCTTGGTTCCAGGGGCCGAGTCAAGGTATGTGCCGCTAGAAGACGTAGTGGGCGAATTCCTAGATGAGCTGTTTCCGGGCATGGAGGTTCTCCAGCACCACACCTTCCGTGTCACTCGTAACGAAGACCTCGAGGTTGACGAGGATGAGGGTGAGAACCTACTGGTCCAGCTCGAGAAGGAACTGCTTCGCAGGCGTTTTGGTCCGCCGGTTCGACTAGAGGTTGCCGAGGATATAGACCCCCAGGTGTTGAGCCTGTTGCAACGTGAGTTGGATATTTCAAACTCTGACGTCTACCACTTGCCGGAACCACTTGATCTTTCTAGTCTTTCGGCTCTGGCGTTTCTTCCAAGACCGGAACTTCATTTTGAATCACATGCCATCACTACCAACCGCTACCTAGAGGCTGACGAAGATGAGGCTGCCGACATCTTTGCTTCGCTAAGGGAGCGTGAGGTTCTGGTTCACCACCCGTATGAAAGTTTTGCCACCAGCGTGCAGGCCTTCTTGGAGCAGGCTGCCGAGGATCCGCAGGTACTGGCGATTAAGCAGACTCTCTACCGAACCTCTGGAGATTCTCCGATTGTCGATGCTCTGATTGACGCCGCAGAAGCTGGCAAACAGGTGCTTGCACTGGTTGAGATCAAGGCCCGATTCGATGAAAAGAACAACATCGCCTGGGCTAGGAAACTTGAAGCAGCCGGCGTTCATGTTGTTTACGGAATTGTTGGACTAAAAACCCACTGCAAGCTGTCGTTGGTTATTCGCCAGGAGGGCAACCAGCTGAGACGCTACTGCCACATCGGAACCGGAAACTACAACCCCAAAACCGCTCGTTACTACGAAGACTTTGGACTACTAACCTCCAGGCCAGCCGTTGGAGAAGACCTAACACAACTTTTCAATCAACTCTCTGGTTTCTCAACCGAACCGAGCTACAGCACTCTGCTCACCTCGCCAGTTGGGGTTAGGGAAGGCCTTGTTGCAAGAATTCAGCGAGAGATCGAGAATCATCAAGCAGGCAAGCCCGCCAAGGTTAGGTTCAAGGTGAACTCGCTGGTAGACGAGCAAATCATTGACCAGCTCTACTTCGCATCAATGGCAGGCGTGCCAATTGAAATTGTGGTTCGTGGAATGTGTGCACTGAAGCCTGGAATTCCAGGACTCAGCGACAACATCACTGTTCACTCGGTTCTTGGCCGCTACCTCGAACACAGCCGAATCTTCTTCTTCGAAAACGCCGGTGACCCAGACGTATTCATTGGTTCTGCCGACATGATGCATCGAAACCTCGATCGGAGGGTCGAGACCTTGGTGAAAATTAGTCAGACCGACCAGATCAAAGAACTTGATGACCTGTTCAAGCTAGCGATGAGCAACGAAGTTGCCGTCTGGGAACTAGAGCAGTCGGGAAACTGGCGCCGTGACGCTGTCAATGTTGACGGTGAGCCACTGATGGACATGCAAGATGAACTCATGGCAAGAACCCTTGTCAAGAAGCGGAGCAGGTAGTGACCGTTTATGCCGCCGGAGTAGTTTGTTGGCGGCCCGCTAAACCAGGTATTGAAGTAGCACTTGTTTACCGCAAGAAATACGATGACTGGACTTTCCCGAAAGGCAAGCTCGATCCAGGTGAATTGCTGCCAGAGACCGCCGTGCGCGAGGTGGAAGAAGAGGCTGGCATCAGGGTTCGGCTCGGTCGCAAGTTGGCCGTGCTCAGTTACAAAATTGGCTCCGGTGACACCAAGGAAGTTCACTATTGGGTTTCAAAAGTCAAAGAGAGCGCAATAGCTAAATCCAAGTTCAAGCCAAACAAGGAAATCGCCAAAGTCGAATGGGTACCAATCTCCAAGGCTGCTAAGAAGTTGACCTACGAGCACGACCGAGAGCTTCTAGCAAAGGTTTCAAATTGGGCAGAAAATTCAGAACTCGAAACTCGAGGCCTGGTGATTCTGCGCCACACAACAGCAACCCCAAGAGCTGAATGGGTCGGGGAAGAGGCAAAACGGCCACTGCTTCCAGAGGGGAAGAAACAGGCTAAGCGACTAATTTCGCTACTCGACGCCTATGGCCCAAAGCGCCTGGTAACCAGCCCTTGGACCAGGTGTCAGCAAACTGTGGCCCCCTATTCCAAAGCAACCAAGCGAACCTTGATCGAACGGTCCCAGTTGACAGAACTTTCTACCGAGCGAGGCCCTAGAAAAACCAAGAACGTAATCGAGGATACGTTTGGTCAGACTAAGAACGCTCTGATTTGCTCTCATCGTCCAGCGCTGCCGACAATCATTGAAGCCTTTGCCAAGCATGCCAAAAAAGATGTTTCCCTGATGCTGGCAGAGGAGTCGACATTAGCTCCGGGTGAATTTTTTGTCCTCAGGGTTTCAACCAGCCCCAAGCCGAAAATTGTTGATTATGAACGAATCTATTTAGAGTCAAAACTTAGCTAGTCGTTCACGATCTGTTTACTTGGTTTACAAGACAAGTTTGTCTTGGCTACTTAGCTTTGACCTCGCCTAACAAATAGAAGGAAAGGTATTTCATGAACAAGATCCTAAAGCTGGGTGCTTTGGTTGCTACTAGCACCTTGGTATTGGCTGGTTGTGCCGCAAACGAAGCGACAGTAGAAGAAACAACTTCAGCCAACAACGGAACAACTGAAGCAGTAGCCCTAGAGGGAACTCTTGACGGCTCTGGTGCATCTTCAATGGCTTCAGGCCAGGAGGCATGGGTTGCCGGGTTCCAGCAGTTGAACCCAGGTGTTACCGTGAACTACAACCCAACTGGATCTGGAACTGGTCGCGACCAGTTTGAAGAGGGCCTGACCTTCTTCACCGGCTCTGACTCATCATTCAAAGATGAAGAGCTTGCTACCCCTCACCCAAACTGCTCCCCTGCAGATGGTGACGTATTCGAGTTTCCAATCTGGATTTCCCCAATCGCTGTTCTGTTCAACCTAGAGGGCATTGACTCACTAAACATGACTCCTGACACAGTTGCAGGAATTTTCACCGGTGAGATCACCAAGTGGAACGCAGCAGAGATTGCAGCAGATAACCCAGGAGTTTCACTGCCTGACCTGGCTATCACCGCTGTTCACCGCTCAGACGAGTCTGGTACCACAGCTAACTTCACTGACTGGCTATCAAAGGCAGCTCCAGACACATGGCTACTAAACGGCGAGAACGCCGGTGACCTAGAAGAGTGGCCAGCTGAATGGGGCGGCGAGGGTGGACAGGGTACCTCTGGTGTCGTTGCTGCAATTGCTGCTGGTAACGGAACCATTGGTTATGCAGACGCTTCTCGCGCTGGTGACTTCGGTACCGTTGCAGTTGGTGTTGGTTCAGAGTTCGTTCCTTACAGCTCAGACGCTGCAGCAAAGATTGTGGACGTTTCGCCTCTGAAGGAAGGTCGCCCAGACACCACCTTGGCTTACGACCTAGACCGCGACACCACCGAGTCTGGTGTGTATCCAGTAGTTCTTATCTCTTACCTACAGGGATGCATGGACTACGCAGATGACGCAAAGGCTGAACTAGTAAAGGCCTACGCAAGCTACATGGTTTCTGCTGAGGGTCAGCAGTGGGCATCTGAGAACGCCGGAAACGCGCCAATCTCTGAGACCTTGCGCCAGACCGCACTATCTATCATCGACCAGATCAAGTAAACATCTGGAAAACTAATGTGATTAGTCCGGGCTCGGCCACCCGAGCTCGGACTAATCTTTTTAAAGCACACAACTGATTGGGATTCGAAATGACAACACCGGGTGGGCAGGTAAAACCAAAGGTTCGTCTAGGCGACTTGGTTTTTTCGAAAACTGCAACTTTCGCCGGCGTCGGAATCCTGATCACTTTGGCCGCTGTAGCCATCTTCTTGTTCATTCAAGCGCTGCCGGCACTCAACCCAGAAGCTGATTTTTCTGGCAAGGCCGAGAACCCGATCAGCTATGTAATCCCTTTTGTCTTTGGAACCCTTTACGGTTCAATAATTGCTCTTGCCATTGCAACGCCGCTGGCCATTGGAATTGCCCTTTACATCTCACACTTTGCCCCAAGACGCTTCTCTCAGGTGCTGGGATACATCATGGACCTCTTGGCTGCGATCCCGTCTGTGGTTTATGGGCTCTGGGGAATTTTGGTTCTGGCGCCATTTCTGAACCCAAGCTACGTCTGGCTAAATGAAAACTTAGGTTGGATTCCACTGTTTGAGGGCCAGGTCTCGGCGACTGGTCGCACAATGTTGACTGTCGCTATTGTGTTGGCAATTATGGTGCTGCCAATCATGGCAGCACTGATTCGAGAGGTATTCCTCCAAACCCCCAGGCTTCATGAGGAGGCAGCTCTTGCTCTTGGGGCTACCCGCTGGGAAATGATCAAGATGGCGGTTTTGCCATTTGGAAGACCAGGAATCATCTCATCGATGATGCTCGGGCTCGGTAGAGCCCTGGGTGAAACGATGGCAGTGGCACTTGTTCTTTCTCCCGCCTCAATCGTCAGCTTCGCCCTACTAACCTCTCAAAACTCAAACACCATCGCAGCAAACATCGCGTTGCAATTCCCCGAATCTGGTGGGGATTACCGGTCATTGCTGATTGCCACTGGTTTGATGCTGTTCTTTATAACCATGGGTATAAACATGCTTGCCCGCTACATCATTAGCCGCCGTGCTGAGTTCTCAGGAGCTAACTAATGTCGAACACAATTTCAGAACTCCAAGCGGCAGCATCACTGCCGAGGTGGTATCCACCTTTTGCACTAATCGTTTCGGTCTTGTTGACTCTCACCGCTTTTACATTCTTAAGCACGAGCGACGGAGGCGTAAACCTTGTCGCAGTGGGAGTCTTGGGATTTGCGGTCTACATGGTTGTGACCTATTTGCTATCACGAAGTGTTGAGGGGCGGCGTAAGGCTACCGACCGAATGGTCACAGGTTGGGTCACTGCAGCTTTTGGACTTGCCGTAATTCCACTTGTCTCGCTGGCCTGGACAGTGGTTGAAAAAGGCATCAACCGCATGGACGCGGAGTTCTTTACATCGTCCATGCGAAACGTCGTCGGTGAAGGTGGAGGTGCACTCCACGCAATCGTTGGAACACTTGAGCTCACCACAATCGCGACCCTGATCTCTGTTCCCCTGGGCATCATGACCGCCATTTACTTGGTTGAATACGGACGAGGTCGCCTGGCAAAAGCCGTGACATTCTTCGTCGATGTGATGACCGGCATTCCATCAATTGTGGCCGGTCTTTTTGCCTTCTCCCTGTTCCTTATTTTGCTTGGACCAGCCAGCGCCATCAACGGTCTGGCTGGCGCTGTGTCACTGGCGGTTTTGATGACCCCGGTCGTGGTTAGGGCCACCGAGGAGATGCTCAAGATTGTTCCAAATGAACTACGTGAAGCGGCCTATGCACTTGGTGTCCCTAAATGGCTGACAGTTGTAAAGGTGGTTCTACCAACAGCGCTTGCCGGAATCGCCACGGGAGTGATCATTGCCATTGCTCGAGTAATTGGTGAAACTGCTCCGCTGTTGTTGGCAGCGGGATTCACTACATCGATGAACTACAACCCACTGTCCGAGAAGATGATGACGCTGCCGGTGTTCGTCTACACCTCCTACGCAATCCAGGGCACCGACCCTCAGGCCTATGTTGACCGTGCTTGGGCTGGAGCTCTAACGCTGATGATCATCGTGATGGTTCTAAACCTGGCAGCACGCATAATTTCTAAACTGTTTTCACCGAAGGGATAACCGATGTCAAAGCGCATTGAACTGGAATCACTGAACGTCTACTACAGCAGCTTCTTGGCTGTGGAGGACGTAAACATGGTGATCGAACCTAAGGCCATCACGGCCTTCATTGGCCCCTCTGGATGTGGCAAGTCAACCCTGATCCGAACCCTAAACCGGATGCACGAGGTTATCCCTGGCGCCTATGTCACTGGATCGATGACCATGGATGGTGAGGACATTTACGCGCCTGAGATTGACCCGGTTAAGGTTCGTCGTCAGGTAGGAATGGTGTTCCAGCGCCCAAACCCATTCCCAACCATGTCTATCAAGGAAAATGTTCTTTCCGGATACCGCCTGAACAACAACAAGATGTCAAAGTCTGAGGCAGAGGAGCTGACCGAGAAAGCTCTAGTTGGCGCAAATCTCTGGAACGAGGTAAAGGATCGACTAGATCGTCCGGGATCTTCTCTTTCTGGAGGTCAACAGCAAAGACTCTGCATCGCTCGAGCAATTGCGGTCGAACCAGATGTGATCTTGATGGATGAGCCGACCTCAGCACTTGACCCAATCTCGACCGCTGCCATCGAAGACCTGGCAGTAGAGCTAAAAGAGAAGTTCACTGTGGTTATTGTTACCCACAACATGCAACAGGCTTCCCGCATCTCAGACATGACGGCTTTCTTCAACATTGCTGGAACTGGCATGCCAGGAAAGCTGATTGAGTATGACAAGACTGAGAAGATTTTCTCCAACCCATCTCAGCAACAGACCGAGGACTATGTTTCTGGTCGCTTTGGCTAGAACTAAATCTCTCCTCTAGTAGGTTGATGTTTCAATGATAGAAACAGTGACCTCAGATTTACCGACGCTGAAAACACCAAACGGCAAACCTGCCACGGTCTTGGTAACCGGCGCCACCGGTTACATAGGTGGCAGGCTAATCCGTGAGCTGCTTGGTCACGGCTATCAAGTCAAGGTACTGGTGCGAGATGCATCACGCCTCAATGACTACCCGTGGGTTGATGATGTCGAGGTCGTGGTTGGCGATGCCACCGACAGACAAGCACTTGAAAAAGCACTCAAGGGTGTTGATCTTGCCTACTACCTACTCCATGCTCTGATGGTTTCCAAAGACTTTGAAGAAAAAGAGCGAGAGCTTGCCGAGATCTTTGGCTTAGTTGCCAAAAAACAGAAGGTTTCGAGAATCGTTTACTTGGGTGGGATGATCTCGAGCGATGACAAACTTTCGCCTCACATGTCAGCCAGGGCCGAGACCGGAGAGATCCTTCGAAACAGTGGGGTGCCAACAATTGAATTGCGGGCAGGAGTTGTAATCGGCTCTGGGTCTGCATCTTTTGAAATGCTCCGGCACTTGACCGAAAGATTGCCGTTCATGGTCACACCTAAGTGGCTACTGAACAAGATTCAGCCGATTGCCATTCGAGATGTGCTGCGCTATCTGGTCGGCTCAGCAACCATCGACAAAACCATTAATCGTGATTTTGACATTGCCGGTCCAGAGGTTTTCGCATATCTGGAGATGATGCAGCTTTACGCCGAGGTGGCTGGACTCAGAAGAAGAATCATCATCCCGTTGCCAGTTCTTACTCCTCGTTTGGCCTCGGGCTGGATTGGGTTGGTAACACCGGTTCCGGTAACCCTTGCTAAACGCCTGGTGGCATCTCTCAAGCATGATGTTGTGGCTAGAGAAAGCGACATCAGAAACTATGTTCCAGATGCCAAGGGTGGCATGACTGATTTCCGAACTGCTGTGAAGGTGGCACTGACTCGAGTGAAAGACTTCGAGGTTGAGACTCGCTGGAGCAATGCGTCGGTTCCAGGAACTCCATCCCAGCCACTCCCGACCGACCCCAGCTGGGCAGGTGGCTCGCTCTATGTTGATCATCGCGAATACCTGAGTCAAGATTCGCTGCAGGAGGTCTGGGACCGAGTGGAAGCTATCGGTGGCAAGAATGGCTACTCAACTGCCACCTGGGCCTGGGAGCTTCGAGGTTTGATGGATCTGGTTGTTGGCGGAGTTGGCCTGAGGCGAGGCAGGCGTGACCCAAATCGCTTGATGGAGGGCGAGGCTCTGGATTTCTGGAGAGTGGAAAAAATTGACAGGCCGCAGCTGCTGCGACTCAGGGCAGAAATGAAGTTACCAGGTTTGGCCTGGCTTGAATTCAAGCTGAGCCAAGTAGAAAACGGCCAGACCCTGCTGGTTCAAAAAGCTTATTTTCACCCTCACGGTTTAGCCGGTCACGCCTACTGGTGGGCGGTGTCATTCATGCATGGAATTGTGTTCCCGTCGATGGCCAAGAAACTGGCTGGTAAGGGCTGCAAAAAGCACCCAACCAGCTAGGCTTCATCGGTGCAAAAAACTCGTCTTGCTGTAATTGCCCTGCTGGGCGTTGGCTTTGTTTGGGGTGCAGCATTCGTGCTGATGAAAGACGCGATTGAACAGCAGCCCTACATGGACTTCTTGGCAACAAGGTTTTCAATTGCAGCTGTTGCGATGATCATCCTTCGTCCCAGAGTGGCGCTGGCTATGAAGCAGGGAGATCTCAAATTCGGCGCCCTAATCGGCGTGGTTCTGGCCTTTGGCTACATCACTCAGACCATCGGTCTGGAGTTGACTACCGCCGCCACCAGCGGCTTCCTAACTGGTCTTTACGTGGTCTTCACGCCGCTCATTGCCTGGGTGTTCACCAGGCGCAAGTTTGCAACCCGGGTGATTGTTGGTGTTGTGCTGGCCATGATTGGATTGGGAGTCTTCTCGGGAGCCGCAACTGATGTCGAGTTCCAGGTTGGTCAAATTTGGTTGGTCGTTTGTGCTGTTCTGTACGCAATCCACATCCTGCTTTTGGGTAAATACGGGATGGGTCGCAGCTCCTATCGAATGGCAATGATTCAAATTGGCTTTGCCGCGGTTGTGTGTTGGGGGTTTGCGTTAATTGATGGCTACCAGCCTCCCCCAAACTTCGAGGTTTGGTTCGCGATTCTGTTCACTGCACTACTTTCGACCGTGATCGCGTTCTGGGTCCAGACCTGGGCCCAAACTTTGATTGATCCGGCTCGAGTCGCGCTGTTGATTACCAGCGAAGTTCTGTTCACTGCGATTTTGGCTGTTGGACTAGGCCAGGAACCGATTACGGTCGCAATGGTGGTTGGTGGTTCAATCCTGCTCGGTGCAATGCTGATCGTTGAATGGCCAACAAAATCGGAGCCAGAGGTTCCGCTAGAGCCCCAAATCCACGAGTAACTTCTGCAGTTCTTGATTCTCTGCTAGCTCCTGATTGGAACGTGCCATCTGAACCGGCAGCCTTCTGCGAAGGAGATCCTCGCGACTGGTAACAAGCTCATTGGCTGCAATGTGCCTAATCTCTTGTTCGGTGATTCCGAGGCCTGGGATTATTTCAGTCAACTTGTCAGTCCCAATAATCTCGAATGCCTTCTCACCATGCCTGCGCCAAAGGCCCTCGGCAATTCTGGTTGCAGACTCGGAGTCTGTGGCTCGAGCCACGATAGCTGCGAACTCTTCTTGTCTCAGCTGTGAGCCCTCGCCGAACCAGTTGGTTGGGCGCTTGGTTTTGTGGCCAAGCCTGGTTAGCTCTTGAACGATTTCTTTTCCAACGTTCAAGCAGTCGGTTAGCTTGCCACCCAAAATGGTCACTACCGAGTGCTCTTTGTTTGTCTCGACAATGTGCTTGCGGCTTAG
>CAZBTW010000009.1:0-15199 GCA_964494925.1 uncultured Aquiluna sp. | reverse complement strand
CCAAATCGACTCTTCAATTTCAAACCCCAAGTCAACATAAAGCTTTCGGGATTCTGGGTTGGATTTCTCGGTCTCTAAAAACACCGTCTTGGCCCCCTGCTGCTTGGCATGATCAAGTGCATGTTCAACAAGCTGCCTGCCATGTCCTTGATTTCGGTGGCTGGGCTTGATGAAGACCTCATCAATCAGGGCTTCCTTGCCGCCTGATTCAACTCCCCAGCCCCAACCAATCACCAGATATCCGATCAGTTCTTGGGCGTTTTCTAGAACCCAGATCTCACCCAGTTCCATGCCCTGCAGCATCGGAACTAGCGCGGCCTCCAAATGCTGTTTTGGAAGCGCTGTTCCGGCTTCCAGCGCAAATTGCTCTAGAAGATCAAGCAGTGCATCGAGATCAGACTTATTGCCCAGTCGGATCATTTAGTCGTTGGCGCCCGAGTCTATTTTGGTGCCAATGATATCCATCACGGTTGTGTCAGCCAGGGTTGTGACATCACCGATTGGCCTGTCCTCTGCGACGTCTTTTAGAAGCCTGCGCATGATCTTTCCAGAGCGAGTCTTGGGAAGCTCTGGCACCACAAAAATCGTCCGAGGTTTTGCAATCGGTCCAATTTCTTTGGCAACGTGTTCTCGCAGAGTCTTAGAGATATCCGCCTCAGAGCCGGAGTGCTCAAGTTGACTCTTTCGCAGGATCACGAATGCCACGACTGCCTGACCGGTAGTTTCATCGCTGGCTCCAACCACCGCTGCCTCTGCCACCAGTGGGTGGGAAACGAGGGCTGATTCAATTTCGGTGGTGCTTAGCCGGTGCCCAGAGATGTTCATGACGTCATCGACTCGACCAAGTAGCCAAAGGTCGCCATCCTGGTCCAGCTTTGCGCCATCGCCGGCAAAGTACTTGCCGGGGAATCTGGACCAGTAGGTTTCCTTGAAGCGCTCTGGGTCGCCCCAAATGCCTCTGAGCATCGATGGCCAAGGCTCAGTGATTGCAAGGTAGCCGCCATGGCCAGGACCAACCTCCTTGCCCTCGTCATCGAGGACTGCCATCTCGATACCTGGTATTGGCACCTGGGCACTGCCTGGCTTGGCAGCTGTGATTCCGGGCAGCGGTGAGACCATGATGGCGCCAGTCTCGGTCTGCCACCAGGTGTCGACGATTGGCGCAGTGCCAGACCCAATAACCTCTCGGTACCACATCCAGGCCTCTGGGTTAATTGGTTCACCCACCGAACCTAGAACTCGAATTGAACTCAGGTCATAGTGGCTAACAACCGAGCTGCCGAGCTTCATGAAGCTTCTGATTGCGGTTGGAGCGGTATAGAAGATGCTCACGTGGTACTTCTGCACAATGTCCCACCAGCGTCCCCAGTCGGGGCTGTCCGGGGTTCCCTCATAGATGACCTGGGTGGCCCCATTTGCCAGTGGACCATAAACCACATAGGTGTGACCCGTGATCCAACCGACATCTGCCGTGCACCAGTAGACATCCTGACCCTCATGCAGGTCGAACACATTCTTGTGGGTGTAGGCAGCCTGGGTTAGGTAACCTCCGGTGGTGTGAAGGATTCCCTTTGGCTTACCGGTGGTTCCAGAGGTGTAAAGAATAAACAGTGGGTGCTCGGCGTTGAATCCAACGGCCACATGCTCAGAGTCGACGCTCTGCATTTGCTCGTCCCACCAAACATCAAGCGAATCATCCCAGTCAACATCTTGGCCGGTGCGCTTGACCACCAAGACGTGCTCCACGCTTGGGCACTTCTGGTCGGCCAAAGCTTGATCCACTGCTGGCTTGAGTGCGGTGGCCTTGCCCTTTCGGTAACCACCATCGGCTGTAATCACAACCTTTGCTTCGGCATCCTGGATTCTGGTCGCCAGAGAGTCGGCGCTGAATCCTCCGAACACCACCGAGTGGACTGCTCCGATGCGGGCAATTGCCTGCATTGCAATCACTGCCTCGGGAATCATCGGCATGTAAATAGCCACGCGGTCCCCGGGCTCAACACCCATCTTTATCAGCACGTTGGCCGCGCGCTTCACAGCCTGAAGCAAATCTAGGTAGGTGTAGACCTTGGTATCTCCTGGTTCGCCCTCAAAAAATAGTGCCACCCGCTTACCCCAACCGGCCTCAACGTGACGATCTAGGCAGTTGTAGCTGATGTTGATTTCACCGTCTGCAAACCATTTTGCAAAGGGCGCATTACTGAAATCGAGGGTCTCGGTAAAAGGCTTGTGCCAGTGAAGTTCTCTAGCCTTTTCGGCCCAGAACTCTAGACGATCAGCCTTTGCTTGTTCGTAGAGCTCTGCTTTGGCAATGGCCTTGCTGGAAAATTCTGGGCTCGGCGGAAAGGAGCGAGTTTCATTCAGCAGGTTTTCGATTTCGTGTTGTTCAGACACCTTTGTCCTCCAGTAACTAAAAAGCTAGTGCTCTCTCAACATACAGGATTTGCAGGCCCGACATTTGGGGCTAGTGGCAGAGAAATCCGAAAAAATTGAGGGTTTCTGCAGAAAGATTAACAATTTCTGTGAATTTCCCTATTTGGGGGACAAATTCTTGAAAAACTCCCTAGACTTTTACCACTGACTAGTTCAGTTGCGATGTTCGACGCCCCCCATTGTCGGGCATCGCTGGCGGCAGGTTTCCCCCAAACCTGCCGCCTTCCTCTTTTTCCACAGGTTCGCTCTCTAGCCTCGGCCCTTGTCCCCTGATGGCCAAGCATGTAGTGGTGCAAGAAACAACAGCGAACCTCTGGCAGCTCATTCAGACCCCGGGCATTACCGACCTGGTGATTGATGGCTCAACGCTGGCCAGAGCAGATTTTGGATCGGGCTTTCAAGAAGTCGCTTCAGGCTTTGAATCTGATGATCAGCTAATGAGTGCGATTATTCAATTGGCGCTGGAGGCTGGATCTCGGATCGATATCGCAAAGCCGGTTGCAGACTTCGTGTTGCGAGGCGCCAGGTTTCATGCTGTGTTGCCATTTGGTCTGTCTACTAAGCCACTGCTGAGTATTCGCATTCACCCGACAGATGCCAAGACGCTGGGTGATCTCGAGGCATCTGGAATGCTCACCGACGCCCAAGCTATTTGGCTGCGGCAGCAGATTGACGATGGCAAGTCGATGATTTTCAGCGGACCAACCGGGGTGGGGAAGACAACTCTTCTTCGGTCCCTGCTGAAGAACCTGAATGAACGAATAATCTGCATTGAACAGACTCCAGAACTCTTCTTAGATTCGCCAGCAATTTCGCTAACTGAGCGAGAAGCCAACCAGGAGGGTGTTGGCCAGATTGAGCTCGATGAGCTCATAATTCACTCGCTCCGAATGAGGCCAGATCGAGTTGTGGTTGGTGAGGTTCGTTCAAAAGAATTTCGAGTGCTGCTGCAGGCGATTAACAACGGGCACTCAGGGACTCTCACGACTCTCCATGCCACCAGTCTGGGATCTATATCGGAACGACTATTGGTGCTGGGACTTCTAAGTGGCTTTAGTACTGAACTCACCAGGCAGCTTGTGGCCCAGTCAATTGATTTTGTGGTGCAACTTGAAAGACAGAACAACCATCGGTTTGTTTCAGGTATTGGTATGCCGGTGCTTACCGGAAACGAGCTCGAGATTCAAAGGGTCGAAATCTGATGCGGCCGGCAATTTTGGCTGGGCTTTTATCCGCTGGGGTTCCATTTCAGCAGGCCGTAGACATGGCAGATCCCGAGACGCTCCCTGAGAAATTCAGGCAGTTCATTGCTCTGGCCTTTGAACTTGGTGCACCTTTAGTTCCAACTCTTATTCAACTGGAGCAGCAACTGCGCCATGAGGAGCGAACTGATCAGGAAATAGCCCAGGCTCAAGCCGTGCCCCAGGCCACCAGGACACTGTTGCTTTGGTTGCCAGTAGTTAGCTTCGTATTTGCTCAGGTCATGGGCCTAGGAACATTCCAGGGGCTTTGGCATCCGGTTGGAGCTGTGTCAGCGGCGCTCGCAGCAGGGCTGTTGTATTTGGGGTTTCGCCTTTCCGGATCGATGCTGAAAAGGTTCATGGAACCAAAACCCGACCCAACGATTTCGCTAATGGTGCTCCGCATAGGTCTCTCTGCAGGCGAGCCACTGTCGCGCATTACAAAGCGCTTGGAATTAGTCGCCCCGGGCGGGGCTACTGAGCTCGTTGATTTGTCGTCAAAAACCGGAGCCCGACTTTCATTCTTGATTGATTCAGAACTTGAGCAGCTCAACCAGAAACTACTCTCTGAGCGCATTGAGGCGGCTAGGAAACTCTCGGTGAGGCTCTTAATCCCACTTTCTCTAACCACCCTGCCTGCCTTTTTACTTCTCACCCTGCCGCCGATAATCATCGGCTTCACCCAATAAGAAAGGAAACAAAATGCAACTAATGAAATCCGACCAAGGAGCCATCACGGCCGAATACGCAATCGCAACTCTGGCTGGTGTCGCGTTTGCAGGACTAATGCTGCTGGTCCTGAAAAGCGAAGAAGTCCGCTCGCTGCTGTTTAAGTTGATTGCAGGCGCCATTGGACTTGGCTAGTGAAAAGGGGGCGGTGACAGCAGAGTTCATGCTGCTGTTACCGGCCCTGATTCTCCTGTTTGCTTTTGTCTTGGGTTCAGTTGGGTTATCAGTGGAGCGCATCGCTTTGGAGTCGACAGTCTTCACTCTTGCCAGGCAAAACTCAATTGGACTTGAGATCCAGGCGAGCCCTGAGTTGAGGGTTGAAATAACAAAAGAAGGGAGACTGGAATGCGTATCGATTACCAAGCAAATGCTGGTGCCGGTTTCTTCAAAACTCTGCCTAAATTCAATTGGAGACTAGAGACCGGTTCAACAGCGGTCATCTCCTTGATCTTTATCGCCTCACTAATGCTGCTGGTATTGGCGGTCACCTTGGCAACTTCTTTAGCCCACGGCAACACAAGGTTGCAGGTGGTTGCCGATGCTGCCTCACTTAGTGCAGCCGACACGTTGCGGGGGCTGGTTTCTGGAATTCCATGCGAAAATGCAGAATGGATTGCAGTTTCAAATGGTGCTTTTCTAGATTCATGTCGTATTGTCGGAACCGATGTGAGCATCAGGGTGACCAAGTTCACGGGAGTAACAGAGCTTTCTGCTAATTCAGTAGCGGGGTCGCCAAACGAGTAAATAGGAGCATTCTTGGCAAAGAAACTAGTCATCGTCGAGTCGCCGGCAAAGGCGAAGACGATTTCTAAATACCTGGGTAACGACTACGAAGTCCTTGCCTCGGTTGGACATATCCGGGATCTAGCGGAGCCAAGAGACGTCCCTGCGGACAAGAAAAAAGGTCCGCTGGGTAAATTCTCGATTGACATCGACAATGACTTTGAACCGTTCTATGTTGTTTCTCCTGGCAAAACCAAGACCGTCAGCGACCTCAAAAAGGCACTAAAGGATTCCGACGAGCTCTATCTCGCAACTGATGAGGACCGCGAGGGAGAAGCGATCGCCTGGCACCTCCTAGAGGTTTTGAAGCCAAAGGTTCCGGTGCGTCGAATGGTGTTCAACGAAATCACCAAGGACGCGATTGCCGAAGCGGCAAACAATACCCGTGATCTGAATGAGAACCTGGTGGAAGCTCAAGAGACTAGGCGGGTAGTAGACCGCCTGGTTGGTTACGAAATTTCCCCGGTTCTATGGCGAAAGATAAACCGTGGGCTTTCTGCAGGCCGGGTCCAGTCGCCTGCGATGCGAATGATTGTTCAGCGAGAGCGTGAGCGAATGGCCTTTGTGTCTGCCAGTTACTCCTCGATAACAGCGACCTTGAACAAAAACTCAATTGAATTCGAAGCCAAGCTTTCGAAGCTTGGTAGTCAAAAGCTAGCTGGTTCGAAAAGCTTCGATCAAAATGGAACACTGGTTCAAGAGGTTTTGGTTCTGGACCCAGCCCAGGCCACCGAGCTTGCCTCGAAGATTGGTCAAGAAAGCCTCTTGGTCTCATCGGTTGAGGCCAAGCCGTCAACTCGAAAGCCTTACGCTCCTTTTACTACCTCCACGCTCCAACAAGAGGCCTCTAAAAAACTGGGCATGAGTGCCAAGCAGGCAATGGACACTGCCCAGATGCTGTACCAAGAGGGTCACATCACCTACATGCGAACCGATTCGCCAGCGCTTTCTTCACAGGCTCTCAGTGCCGCAATCTCTGCCGCCAAAGATCTATTCGGACCAGAATCAGTCTCGCCATCTCCAAGAACCTACGGGGCTAAGTCTAAAAATGCGCAAGAGGCTCACGAGGCAATCAGGCCTTCCGGCGAAACCTTCAAACATCCAAATGACCTGAAGGGAATCCTGCAGGGAAAGTCACACCTTCTATATGAGTTGATTTGGCGCAGGACCGTGGCCTCACAGATGGCCGACGCCAAGCTCTCAACAACCACTGTGAAATTTGAAACCGAAGTGGATGGCAAGACAGCTGAATTCTCAGCCTCCGGAACCACGGTTATTACACCGGGATTCCTGGCTGTCTACCAGGACCCAGAGGAAGATAAGAAGGAGTCGGCCACAGCCAAGCTTCCAGTGTTGGAAGTTGGCGAGACCCTCGAAATTTCCGAGATCGCATCCAAGGATCACTCGACCAGTCCACCGGCCAGATATACCGAAGCTTCCCTGGTCAAGGCACTTGAAGAGCAGGGCATCGGAAGACCTTCCACCTATGCCGCGATTATCTCCACAATCATTTCCAAGGGTTACGTAGTAAAGCGTGGCAGTGCACTGGTTCCAGAGTGGATCGCCTTCACGGTAACCAGGTTCCTTGAGGAAAACTTCGGGCACCTGGTTGATTATGACTTCACGGCAAAAATGGAGTCAGATTTGGACCGCATTGCTTTAGGCGAGCTAGATCGATCGTTGTGGCTCAAGGATTTCTACTTCGGCGATGATGGCCTTCAGGCAACTGTTGAGTCACTTGGAGAGAGTGACCCTCGCCTGATCAACACCTTCGAGATCGCTGAGGGGATTAACCTTCGAACCGGTAAGTACGGGCCATATCTTGAGGTTATGGAAAACGATGAGCGTCGGATCGTGAACATTCCAGTTGACCTCAGCCCAGACGAGCTGACTCATGAAAAGGCAGTCGAGTTGGTCAATGCACCGCCTGCCAGTGATCGAGTTCTCGGACAGGAACCAGAAACAGGCCTCGATATCATCGTCAAGGATGGCCGCTACGGACCATATATAACGCTGGTTGATGAATCTAATCCAAAGCCAAAAACAGCTTCACTATTCAAAACCATGGCTGTTGACACCGTGACCTACGAGGATGCTCTCAAGCTGCTTTCACTTCCAAGGGTTATCGGTGTGGATCCAGAGACAGAAACTGAGATAACTGCGCAGAATGGAAAGTTCGGCCCATATCTAAAGCGCGGCACCGACTCACGCTCGCTGGAAACCGAAGAGCAAATTTTCGACCTCACACTTGAGCAGGCAATCGAGATTTATAAGCTTCCAAAATACGGAGGGCGCCGAACCGCAGCCACTCCACTGAAGGAGTTCGGTGAGGACCCCGCATCCAAGTTGAATGTGGTTGCTAAGACCGGTCAGTTTGGAACATATGTTTCCGACGGTGTTGTGAACGCCACCGTTCCAAAGGATGAGCCGCTGGAAGAGCTAACCAATGATCGCGCCTACGAGCTGCTGGCTATTCGGCGTGAAAAACTGGGTGTCGAGCCTGGCGAGGCACCCAAGACCCAGAAGAAGACCAGAAAAAAGCGGTAATCGTGTTTATAACCTTTGAAGGCATTGATGGAGTTGGTAAATCAACTCAACTGGACTTACTTGAGTCCTGGTTGCTGAATGCCGGTCATCAAGTTGTTCGCACTTTGGAGCCCGGTGGCACCGAATTGGGGCAGGAAATCAGGCACCTGCTGCTTCATCGCAAGGGTAATGTCGCACCCAGGGCCGAAGCTTTACTGTATGCAGCTGATAGAGCCCACCACGTGACCACCAAGATTGAGCCAGCCTTGGCTTCAGGAAAGGTAGTTCTCTCTGACCGCTACTTCGATTCTTCGATTGCGTATCAGGGCGCAGCTAGGCAGCTAGAGGTGAATGAAGTCCGAGACATTTCGCTTTGGGCAGTCGGAGGCCTTGAGCCAGATTTAACCTTCTTGCTCGATATGCCAGCAGCTCAGGCGCTTTCTAGACGAGATGACACCGGCACTGAACCAGATCGACTGGAGTCCGAAGAGGTCAGCTTTTTCGAGCGGGCCAGGGCTCAGTACTTGGAACTAGCCACCGCAGATCGCTTTGAGGTGATCGATGCGACCATGAGCGTTCAGGATATCCACAAGGCTGTGCTTGCCAGGGTGGAGAAATACTGGAGCAAGCCTTGACCAGTGGGGTGTTCGAAGATCTTCTGGGGCAACCAGAAGCCATCGAACAGCTTCAGCGGGCAATTAGCGCTAAACAAGAAGGCGTTCAGCATGCATGGTTGTTTACTGGCCCAGCCGGCTCTGGCCGATCATTGCTTGCCAAGGCGTTTGCAGCAGCCCTGCAATGTGATCAAAATGGTTGCGGCAAATGCCAACAGTGCTCGTTGGCAATGGCTGATGCTCACCCCGACATCCTCACTCTGACAACCGAGCGAGTGGTGATCAGCATCGATGAGGTTCGCAATCTGGTCCAAAAATCTGCGATGTCCAGCACTGTCGGTGATTATCGCATTGTCATCATCGAGGACAGCGACAGAATGGCGGAGCGAACCTCCAACGTTTTACTTAAGGCACTCGAGGAACCACAGGAAAAGACCATTTGGATTCTCTGTGCACCGAGCGTTGCAGACCTGTTGCCAACAATTCGATCTAGGACCAGAAACGTGCTCCTTCGCCTACCAAGCGCAACTGAGGTGGCTGAATTGCTGGTCAAACGCGACGGAGTCGCGATGGATCTGGCGCTCCGCTGCGCAAGGCAAGCTCAGAATCATGTGGGTATGGCGAGAAGGCTTGCTAACTCTCAGGATGCTAGAGCACGCAGGTCCGAGACCCTTCGTGAAATTTCTGGAATTTCGAATTTGAGTCGTGCCATGTTGGCTGCTGAGAAGCTTCTCGGAGTTGCCAAAAGAGATGCCGAATCACTTGCTCAAGAGCGAGACAAGGCTGAAAAAGAGCACCTGATGCGCGCCTATGGGTTAGCTGTCGACGAAAAGATTCCGCCAAATCTAAGGCCACAGTTCAAAGAGCTGGAAGACAACCAAAAGCGAAGAAACACCAGGGCCCTCAGGGACGGCATCGATCGAATATTCACAGATGCGGAGTCTTTTTTTAGGGACATCATTTCGCTCCAGCTCCAAGCTGGCTCCGAAATTGTCAATGAGGACTTCATGGAGTCTCTAACCCCAAGGGTTTATGGCACTTCGGTTGACGACAACATTCAAATTTTGGATGCAATCACTGATGCTAGAAAACGACTGGCATCAAACGTGAGAGACCTGCTGGTGTTGGAATCGCTCTGCACCAGAATGATTCTTAGGAACGATCTTGCGGCTTAGAGCCTCGCTCGTTGCCTCTGTCCTGATTCTTTCAGGCTGCACCACCACACCTGAAATAAATCCAATTGAGAGTGTCGTAAATGGCGAGGTTGGTCTTTTTGAACAGCAGGTAATTTGGAGCGATTGCCAAGAACAATTCGAGTGTGCAGATGTTGCGACGCCCCTTGACTGGAATCAGCCAGATGGCCAGCTGATCTCGATTGCGCTGATGAGACGAACCGGCACCGAAGGTCTGCCGCCCCTGTTTGTGAACCCCGGTGGTCCAGGGTCAAGTGCAATTACTTGGATGCGAGATGGCTACCAAAGCTTGGGAACAAGCTACCTGAGGCAGAATTTCCAGGTAATTGCCTTTGACCCCAGAGGAGTGGGGCAGAGCACCCCAGTGACCTGCACCGACATGGGACTAAAAGACAGGCTGCTGTATGGAGCGTCTCCATACTCATTTGGAACTGAAGCCGACATCGAATATTTTCAAGATCTAGCGGAGCGGTTTGCTGAAAGCTGCCAGGGCGAAATCAGCACCGGATATTTCAATACGCAACAAACCGCCAGAGATCTGGACCTACTTCGCCAAATAGTGAATTCAGAGAAGCTGAACTACCTCGGCTACAGCTATGGCACCGAGTTGGGTGCCAACTACGCAGCGTTGTTTCCGACAAACCTCGGGTTGTTTGTCTTGGATGGTGCGGTTGACCCCACGCTGGATCCAGAGACTTCTTTGCTTAGACAAATTGAAGGTTTTGATAAGGCCCTAAATGCCTACCTCGAAGACTGCTTTAGTCAGGTTTCTTGCCCATTGCCCTCAGATCTTGACGAAGCCAAGGACACCATTGGCAGCATTCTTCGAGGGCTCGAGGACAGGGTCATGCCCACCGACTATGACCGGGATCTCTCGCTTTCGGCCGCTATTGCTGGCATCATCGTCACGCTCTATTCGCAAGACAGCTGGCCATATCTCTCTTCTGCCATCGAGGATGCACTGGCAGGGGACGGATCACTGCTTCTGATGCTCGCCGATTTCTATAACGACCGAGACACTGAGGGTGGTTACCTCACAAACATCGTTGAGGCGAACTCGGCCATTGATTGCGCCGACCAGCTGACATATCCAGAAATTGAACAGGACCTAACATCAGCCATCACGGCCGCTAGCCCGGTATTTGGTAAGTATTTCGCCTATGGCGAGGGCAGCTGCTCCGGTTGGCCAGATGGTATTGGCAATCAGGTCCTCGATTTTGAGCTGAACCTCACTTCGCAGGTGTTGATCGTTGGCACCACTGGCGACCCTGCAACCCCATACGAACAAGCGGTTTCGCTAAATCAAATGATTGCAGGCTCGTTGTTGATTACCTTTGAGGGCGAGGGTCACACAGCCTACGGCTCAAACCCTTGTGTGAATGACCTTGTTGATCGCTACCTGGCAGGGGAATCCCTGGTTCAGGGTGACCTAACCTGCAGCCAGCCCTAGAGATATAGAGCGGCCATAAGGCTTGCAAAAATAGCAACAAAAATGGCCGGTGTGACAAATTTGACGACCTCAAGCCATGGCCTAAAGCTAATGATTCTAGATCTAAGGGCCGATGATCCAGTCAGTGCCTTTAGGTCATCAATTACTGCTTGGGCCTGTGATGCTGCAGAATATTCAGCCAGTGCACCGAGAATCCCAGAGGCCAACAAAATAAGCGCAAACGAGTGAACAACCATGATTGGGTATTCTGCAATTGTCGGGGTGGCAAAGGCTGCAAACCCGAGCAGGGCAGTTGGAGCCAGCTGGGCCAATATGATGTGCAGACGATTTTTTTGAAACTCGCGGATTAGTTCAGCCTCGGTCATTGTTGCTCCCTATTGTTCATCTCTATAAGGTTAGGCAACACATTGGCAAATAACGCACTGCAGGAGAGCCTGTCGCGCAGATTTCGTAGGTTGCTCTCCGGCGATCCAGACGGTATTCCTCCCTGGCTGGAGGTTGTTGCCGCCGGCGATGAACCTGGCTTTTTCACGCCCGAGGACGCACCCTGGGTCGTTCATGGAGATTTCTCAACGTTGGTTGGGGGAGTCAGGGCGCTTCTGATGCAGGCTCTACACCCGGGCTCTTTGACTGGTGTCTCTCAGCACTCCAGGTATGAGCAGGACCCCCTCGGGCGATTGTCAGGAACAATCCGCTGGCTCACGGTCACAACGTTCGGATCCCATGATGCAATCAGAGGCGAGGCATCGAGAGTAAACCGAATGCACAAGACCGTCAGTGGCGAGTATGAAACTGCCAAGGGCGAGACAAAAAATTACCGAGCAGCAGATAAAGACCTGCTGCTCTGGGTTCACGTTGCCTTTATGGACTCTTTTTTGCGAGCCCACCAAAATTACTCACTTACGCCGATTCCTGGGGGAGCCGATAAATACGTTGAGCTGTGGTCAAAATCTGTTGAACCCCTCGGACTGAAAACTGCTCCAATGTCGGAAACTGAGTTGCTTGAAACTCTTGATGGCTTCAAGGACAAACTTGTAGTTACCGATGAAACCAAAGCGGTAATTCACTGGATCAAGAAAGCACCCTTGCCACCTTTAGCCAAGCCTGTCTATGCACTGCTATTTCACTCTGCCCTTGCTTCAATGCCCGAGCAGTACCGGGAGATGATCGGGTTGCGCTCTTACCCTCTCTGGCTATTGAAGCCCATCACAACGAACCTACTGAGGTTCATGAGGTTTGCAATTGGACCCGATTCTCCAATTGAAGATGCGGCAATTGCCAGGCTAATTCGTGCGGGAGTAATTAGCCGCTAAACTTTTTTACTTCGCCACCTTAGCTCAGTCGGTAGAGCAGCTCCCTCGTAAAGAGCAGGTCAGCGGTTCGATTCCGCTAGGTGGCTCCAATAAACCGGTTTTGTCCCTGTTCTCTTGACGAGTTTTTAGTTTGATTTCAGCTGGCTCTTGTTTAGAGCAGAAAAAATCGCCAGGTCCTGCCATGGCATTCCAGTTGATTTGTAGACCCTGATTACTTCTGGGTTGGAAGCAATCTGGGCATCCCCTGATGCAGGAAACAGCCGCTTTACCTCAATCAAGCTGGACTGATCGATGTCACCATTTGAAATGGCCATGATTACATCGCCTGCCTCTCGCATGGCAGCGGATTTTTCTTCGATAAAGACCTGACCTGCTGCCATAACATCGCCTGATATCTCTCTGACATCTGGTTCGTGAGAGCCGACAGCAACCACAACTGCTCTTGAGCTAATTTCACTCAAGACAAAGAGCGGTTCCCTTGCGGTTGTGGCAGTGATTACTAGGTCCGCCGAAAGCAACTGACTGGAACCGCCAACGGTTGCGCTAACGCCTCTGAGCTTCAGGTCCTCAATCAGAGCACCCAGGCTCTGCTGATTCCTGGCAATGATTGAAATGCTTGCCGGTTGGCATATTTCCCTGATGGCAAGAATGTGGGCGAGGGCTTGGGGCCCAGAGCCAAAGACCACGACATTTGGGTTTGGTGTGAGTGTCAGTTTTGAAATCATTGCTGCAGACACCGCTGCGGTCCTCAGAAGCGTCAAAGAGGCTCCGTCGCATTGGGCTAGCGGGGTAAGGGTTTCTGAATCAAAAAGGGTGTAGATTCCTTGAATTCGATCTAGGTTCTTGCTCGGGTTATTGGGCGCGACTGTGACAAACTTCAGGCCGACATATTCGCCAATTTCGCTTGGCATGATCAATCCCTGACCATGCTCAAAATTCACAAAGGATCGTGGCTTGTCGGTTGCAGGATCAAAACCTGAAGACAGCAGGTCGCTGATTGCGCTAATCGCCCCCTGATAGCCAAAATCTTCAAACAGCTCTTGGTTGGTTACCCATTTAATGCCGCTCATCGAAGTGAAAATCCTGTTCCTAGGTCATCCTGGTCATAGTAGACAAACTCTGATGTTGCGCTGTGGTGTGCGGTTCCCGAGATAACTGGGATTACACCCTCAGCTCCATCTTGGGTCACAACCGAATCGATTCTTCCCAAGAATCTGGTTCCGATGATCGAATCGTGAACAAGGGTCATTTCTGTTGTCAATTTGCCCTCATGCCAAAGCTGTGCGATTCGCGCAGCTGTCCCAGAACCGCAGGGAGAGCGGTCCACGCGTCCATCGGCATAGATGGTGACATTTCGCTGGTGCAGTTGGTTTGAATCGAAACCAAGATGTTCAAAGATTATGGTTCCGTAGATTCCATTCAGTCTTGGGTCGGCCTGTGACTTTGACTCGGGGGACTCATTGAGCTTCCACTTAATCTCTCTGCCAATTCGAATGAATTCGTCCAGGTTTTCCGGTGTGACAGTCAGTCCAATTTGGCTCACATCGAGGCTTGCATAATTCGCACCACCATAGGCAACGGAAACCTCAACAGTGCGGCCATCATCCAGCTTCACTGAAACATTGTCTGCAATCGAGGACGAGGCAACGTTTTTGAATGTTATTTCTGTTGTGACTCCGCCGCTTTGTTTGACTAGCGCTTGGACTCTTCCGGATGGAACGTCGATTGTCACTTTGGTTTGGCCATCTGGATCGGCGATAACCAAGCCGGTATCAACGGCCCATGCGCCACGTGCAATGGTTCCATGGCCACAAGCTGTTGAGTAGCCGTCCCCATGCCAAAACAAGACTCCAAAGTCAGCATCAGGGTCATTCGGCTCTGTTATGAAGCCCCCATACATATCTGCATGGCCCCGAGGCTCGTTGACCAACAGCTTCCGGATCTGCTCCAGATCATGGTTTTCAGTGGCGGCAGCGCGTTTATCTAGGACCGTTTCGCCTTTGAGCTCAGGTAGCCCTGAAGAAACAATACGAAAGGGTTCGCCGGCTGTGTGGTAGTCCACGGCAGAAACCCTAACCAGTGGTGTATTCATAACTGGAGTCTAGTAATCAGGCTCGATGCAGAGACATTGCTTTTAGAGGGTTTTAGGTCAGAGCTCGAGAACTGCTTGCACTGTTACTACCGGGTGCTAGCGAAAATCAGGGTTGAACAGATCAATGACCTGTGGGCCTGCAACCAAGACGATCGCAACAATGAACAGCGCAATTCCAATGCGCTTCCAAATCTTTTCAAGGTTGTTGGGGTCTTTTTGCTCGCTCATGAAAATCAGCCTAAGGGTAATCTTGGCTCTAGAGCACATTAGGAGCAGCTTTGAATAAGCCGATCAACAACAAGATTGCACTCGAGCCCAAAAAGGTTCCTGCCTATGTCGAAGCGATCACTAAATCCGGTGGTGAGATAAGCCAGCTCGCAGATGATGTTCATGCCTTGATTTGGACCGACTATTCAAATCCGCAAGCACTTGCCGAGACCCTGAAGCAGAATCCTCAGCTTCAATGGGTCCAGCTTCCTTTCGCCGGCGTTGACGCTTTCAGCGACCTACTTTCACACCCAGTTATATTCACCAGTGCCAAGCGCTCCTATTCGGAGCCGGTGGCCGAACATGCTCTGGCTCTGATGTTGGCAATGGCCAGAGTAATTCCCGAGCGAGTTCGTGCGGAGAGCTGGGGCAGACAGTTTGCAGACACCCTGTTTGACGAAGACGTTTTGATTGTTGGCGGCGGTGGCATTGCGGTTCAACTCGCTCAGCTCTTAGTTCCGTTACGCTCGAAAGTGAGCGTGGTTCGAAAAAGGCCAGAACAGGATTTTCTCGAAGGCTTTGAGGGCAAAGTTGTTGGCTTTGACCAGTTCGACGATG